>DATLLB010000254.1:0-3451 GCA_035538075.1 Enhygromyxa sp. | reverse complement strand
CAAGATCCTCAGTCCGGATCGAGGCTTCTCTCAGTCTTGATGAACAGGCCCCCCTCTGGGGGGCCACCACGTGCGGTCGAGCACCACAAGCCGACCCACCGAGCGAGCGAAGCGAGCGACCGGCCGCGAAGCGGCCGCATGTGGCTCAGTGCACGACGTCTGTGGGGGGAGAAGGAAATTCTCCTGCACCGCGGGCGGACGAGGGATTCTGCACGCCCGCGGGCAGGAGCGCGACTCGGAGCGGCGCGTCGTATCCGCTCCGTCTACTCCGACCCGGCCGTTCTTCCGCCGGTTTCGGGCGCTCGCAAAAATTAAATCAGCCAGCCCCGCGCCGCCGGGTGACGGCTTCGACACCGACCGACGCCCAGCCCAGCATCAACGCGAGGCCACCGATCGGCGTGACCGCCCCCAAGATCCGTGGCCCCCCGAGCGTCATCGCGTAGAGCGTCCCGGCGAACACGACCATCCCGATCGTGAAGCACCACGCGGCCCGGCTCTTCCACACCGTCCACGGCCCCGCGCTCCAGCCGACCAGCAGCAGCGCGACCGCGTGGATCTGCTGATAGCGAGCCCCGGTGCCCCACCACTCGAGCTGCTCGGCGGACACCCGCTCCTCGAGCCCGTGCACGCCCAAGGCCCCGGCGGCGACACCCACGAGCCCGAACAGCGCGGCGAGGAGGACTGTGCGATCGGCCGTCATGGTGGTTTCTGCTTGGCCAGCTGTGCGTCGAGCCAGGGTCGAACTTCGGAGGTGGTCCCGTCGGCGAGCATGACTCGATACGGCCGGTTGGTCTTGAAGCTACGCGTGGCGATCTCGTCGAGCCACGGCTGCAGCTCGGTGAGATCGTAGCCGAGCCAGTCCCACTTGGTGCGCAGCATCGAGGCGAATTGCTCGGCGGTGTACTCGTCGGGCGCCTCGTCGGGATCGTCGGGCGGATCGATGAAGCGCAGCCCGCTGGCGCCGATCAGATCGAGCGCGCGCTCGATGTCCGGATCGGCCCGCGGCCGCTCGGGCAGCTTGCTCGGCGCTTGCTCGGCGTCGGCATCACCGCTCTCCGTCCCGCTCTCGTTCACGTCGTCGCCCGGCGCAGCGACCGACGTCTGCGGACTCGGACGCGCAGGCACCCGCTTGGGCCCGCTCGCAATCGGCGGATCGTCCTGACATGCGGACGCGCCGAGCAGCAACAGGACGATCGCCAAGCTCGTGCGCATCTCAACCCGGTGCGAAGGTCGGCGTCTCGCGTGGCTCGAGGCGAGGGCCGGGATCGGGCGCTTCGCCTGCTTCGCCACCGACGGTGATGGTGTCGGGCACGAACGCGGGATCGTACTGCGGCGCGGTGTCGATCGCCGCCTCGGCCCGCCGCAGCTCCGCCGCTTCGGCGCGAGCCTTCTCGGCCTCGCGATCGGGCGGCCCGATCGGCCGATCCTGCACGAACTCGTCGGCGCGGCTGGAGTCGCGCACGTGCACGACGACCGAGCGCCGCAGATCACCGGGCAGATATCCGGTCCACCCCGCGGGCAGCATCGGCCCCGCCCACTCGAACACCCAGCGCGCGTCGTAGGGGGCCAGGTTCACGCAGCCGTGGCTCTTGCGATTGCCGAAGCGATCGTGCCAGTAGGCCCCGTGCAGCGCGTTGTGGCCCTGAAACAGCAGCACCCACGGCACGCCCTGGACCATGTAGGGATCGTCTTCGTAGGCCTGATTGGCCATCGTCTGCGAGGCGACCTTGGCCCAGATCGGATAGTTGCCGCGCGGCGTCGGTGAGCCGCGGCCCGACGAGATCATGGTGGCGAACACCGGCCGACCACCGCGATAGGCGACCAGCGTCTGCTCGCCGAGGTCGACGTCGATCCACTGATCGTTGCCGGTGTTGGCCGCTCGCCAGTCTTCCAGCACATCACTCGGCGGGGTCGCGGCGACGTGCACTTCGTTGAGCTCGGCGCCGTCGATCCACAGGCCTTCACCGACGCGCCAGAAGCTCTTGCCGCCGACGTCGTTGCGCTCGAGCAGCGGCACGCGGGTGCGGAGCGGGAGCTTCATGACGCGCTCGGCGTTGGGCTCCGGAGCCGCGCGCACGCTGGTGTTCTTGAGGTTGGTCCACGCGAAGCTCGGTCCGGTGTGCTCGCCCTCGAGCTCGACGCCGGCCCACTGACTGCCCTGGCCGCCGTAGCGCACGCCCTCACGAGGCACGAGCGCGCCGTCGCCAGTCTGGATCCACTCGCGGCCGTCGTACTCGAGCGAGCGCGCGACCACCAAGCTCATGCCGTCGGTCAGCGGACGGCTGGGCACGCCCGCGTCGACGTCCGCATAGCTGTTGTACATCGGCACGCCGTCGGTCGTGACGTACGCGTAGTCGTGCGGCGTGCGGCGATCGGCCGGGATGTTCAGCGCCGGCCCGGGCTCGGGCGGCTTCTTGCTCGGCCGCACATGCTCGGAGCAGACGAAGCCGAACGGGTAGACCGCATACCAAGGCTTGCCCTCGCAGCCCTGATCATCGCGGCTCTCGACCACGCCGCGCACGACCAGGCGCGTGCCGTCGGAGATCGTCGCGATGCGCCGATGAGGCGCCCAAGGACGGCCGCGGATCACGGTCTCGGGCCACGTCGCCTCCACGTACGCGACCTCGGTCGGCGCGAGCGCGACCTCATCTTCGGTCGGGCCCGGCTCGAGGCCGACGAGTACCCGAAAGGTGTGGGCGAACAGCAGGGCAGGGGTCGAGAGCATGGCGGAGGATCCGTCGGCCTGTGAGTGCCGTGCGCGTCGATGGAGACGCTATCATCGCGGCACGCCGATCGAAAAACATACGGGCGAAGCGCGGGGGTTTGTTTCACGGGTGCTCTTGCTGCTGGCCGTGGTGGCGATCACGGCGCCGTGGGCCCTGATCCCCGGCGACAACGCCGACGGCGCCGGCATGCGGGCGCACCTGCATGCGATCTTCGAGTCCCGCGAGCTGCTCTACGACGACGAGTACGCGGCCCTGCGGATGTCGCCGCTGTTCGCGTTCGTGACCGAGGAGGGGCTGATCTCCAACCACTGGCCGATCGGCGCGAGCTTCGTGCAGGCGCCGGGATGGTTGCTCGGTCGCACGGCGGGCTCGCTGCTCGCGGGTGCGGGCGTGTCGGAGCGCGCTGCGACCTGGGAGCTGCCGCTCTTGGGGCTGCGCAGCTGGGCGTTGCTCGTGCTGATCGGGATCGCCGTGGGCGTGTTTCGGTGGTTGCAGGCGCGCGTGGGTCGAAGCACGGCCGCGCTCGCAATCGCGGCGATGCTGCTCGGTACGCCGCTGCTCTACTACGCCGCCGAGTCACCCGAGCGGCCGCACCTCTGGGGCTTCGCCGCGGTCACGTTGTTGGTCGTGCGCTGGTGGACGGCGATCGAGCGAGCGCCCGATCCCGGATCGCGAAGTGACGCGCTGGAGCTCTCGGTCTACGCCGGGCTCGCCACCGCGATCCG
>DATLLB010000253.1:0-2630 GCA_035538075.1 Enhygromyxa sp. | reverse complement strand
GGTCGGAGGCGGCGGTGGAAGAGGCGGAGGCTTGGCGCCACCCGACGGTCGCATGGCGGGTGGGCTCGGAGGTTTGGCGGCCGGAGGTTTGGCGGCCGGAGGCGCGGGCGGTCGCAGCGGAGGCGGACCGGGCTTCGCCGCGCTCGGCTTGGCCGGCGCAGGCTTGGCCGGCGTGGTCCGAACGGGCGGAGCCAACGGAGCGTCGTCGTCGTCGTCGCTCGGGAATGGAAGATCGTCGTCGCTCGGGAACAGCCCCGGATCCACCGGGCTCTGATCGAAGCTCACCCCCGGCATCCCGAACAGGGTCTTCGACGGTGCGCCGCGGGCCGAGGACGGCGGCGGAGGCAACGGTGCGCCCATCGGCGGAAGCGGAGGCAGGGCGCCGGACGACGGAAGTGGCGGCAGAGCGTCGTCGTCATCGTCGAAAGGCGACGAACCGGACCCGGTCGGCTGCCCACATCGCGGGCAGAACGGCGGAAGCGGGACCCGCGGGTCCTTGATCTGGTGGCCGCAATTCGAACAGCTGAACATGTCGTCGGCGCCGTGGGGGCAGCGACCGCGCGAGCTCCGAGCGCGGATCGGCGCCAGCATAACATGCCAGTCGAATTTGTGTGCTCAGCAACGCAGACTGCATTGCGTCAGGCTGCGAGCGAGGTAGCTTCGCGCCGGTGATCCTGCGCGATCCGGTGCATGGCCTGATCTCCTTCGAGCATCGGCTCGTGGCCCAGCTGATGGACACGCGCGAGGTCCAGCGGCTGCGACGGATCCGTGCGCTCGGCCTCGCCTCGCTCGCGTTTCCGGGCGGCGAGCACTCACGCTTCGCCCACGCGGTCGGCTCGGCGCACGTCATGCAGCGATACCTCGAGCGCGTGCGCTCGCTGGCCGACGAGCTGCCGGCCCACGATCGCCTCGACGCCCACTGGGAGGTCGTCGCGCTCGCGGCCGCGCTGCTGCACGACCTCGGCCACGGCCCCTACTCGCACACCTTCGAGTCGGTGGTGCCCGAAGCTCGCGCGCACGAGGACTGGACCTCGCAGATCCTGCTCGATCCGGACACCGAAGTGCACCAGGTCCTGCGTCGCTTCGATCCGCAGGCGCCCGCCGCCGTCGAGCAGCTGATCCACGGTCGCTGCCCGATCCGCCACCTCGCGCGCGCCGTGTCCGGTACATTCGACGTCGATCGCTGCGATTACCTGATGCGAGACAGCCACATGACCGGCGTCCGCTACGGGCTGCTCGATCTCGACTGGCTGCTCGCCTCGCTGCGCCTCTATCTGCCCACGGGCGCCAGCGCGGCCACGCTCGCCGTCGACGGTGCGAAGGGCCTGACGGCGGTCGAGGGCTTTTATCTCGCGCGCCTCTACATGTATCGGCAGGTCTATCTGCACAAGGCCGTGCGCGCGGCCGAGGTCACGATTCGGGCGTTGTTCCGCCGCCTGAGCGAGCGCATCGGTGCGGGCGAGCAGGTGCCCGGCACTCCGCAGCCGATCCTCGATCTGTTCTCGCGTCGCACGATCTCGACGGCCGCCTATCTCGAGCTCGACGACACCCGCCTCGAGACCGCGCTCTGGCACTACACCCGCGATCCCGATCCGGTGCTGTCGGCCCTCGCGATCAGCCTGCGCGAGCGCAAGCTGCCCAAGAGCATTCGCCTGCGCGACGACGTCGACGCCGACGAGGTTCGGTCGCGCCTCGACCCGCTGCTCCGCGCCGCCGGCTTCGATCCACGGTACTTCCTCGCCGTCGATCGCGTGTCCGTGAACGCCTACGTGGAGGACGAAGCGCTGGTGGTGCTCTCGGGCGCGCGCGTGCAGAGCTTGCTCGAGGCCTCGCTGGTCATGCACGGCCTCGCCTCCGAGGTGTTCGTGTCCAATCGCGTCATGTTCCCGGCCGCCGTGCGCGAGTCGGTCGCCGCCGCCGTGGAGGATCTGCGCTGATGCCCGGTCAACGTCGCTTTCGAGCCGAGCGCTGCGGCGATTGTGGTCTGCACACGCAATTGTGCGTCTGTGCCGAGCGGCCCGAGCTCGCGCTGCGGACCAAGCTGGTGATCGTGCAGAACAACAAGGAGCGCCACAAGCCGACCAACACCGGTCGCTTGCTTCCGCAGATTCTGCTTGGTTGCGAGCTGATCCACGTCGGCGAGCGCGGCGTCGAATTCGATGCCGCGCCGCTGTGTCGGCCCGATCACGACTATCTATTGATCTTCCCCCGCGTGCGCGATCCCGAGGGTCCCAACCCCGAGCCCGCGCCCGTGCTCGATTCGCAGCTGTTCGCGAGCCGTCGCACCGAGCGACCCCACGCCACGCAGACGGTCGTCCTGCTCGACGGGACCTGGGCGCAGTGCTCGAGGATGAGCCGACGATTCGACGCCCTCGCGCAAATGCAAGCATTCGCGCTGCCCGACGGCCCACCGTCCCATTGGGGTGTTCGCACGCCGTCGGAGCCGAGCCGAATCTCCACATTCGAGGCGGCCGTGCGGGTGATCGAGCTGGCCGAAGGCCGCCAGCCCGCGGCGGCGATGCAGGCCTATTTCGATCGCGTCGCCGCGGGGACCCTGTTCATGAAAGGCAAGCTGCGCTCACCCGAGGTCCCGCGCGAATGGGTCGACGAACGCGAGGCGCGGTTCGGGT
>DATLLB010000252.1:0-11773 GCA_035538075.1 Enhygromyxa sp. | reverse complement strand
ATTCACGCTGCGACGATACCCGTTGCGTCCGCACGGCAGCAAGCCGAGCTTCGGCGCAACGATCGCCGAAGCTAATCGCACAAGATCCGGCGCACGATCAGCTCGGCCGCCTGATCCTTCGGCACCGGCCGCGAATACAGGTACCCCTGCGCCTCGGCACAATCGAGCAGGGTCAGCTCGCGGGCCTGCTCGCGGGTCTCCACACCCTCCGCGACGACGCCCATGCCGAGGTTGTGCGCGAGGCCGACGATGCTCGGGACGATCGCGGCCTTGCGATCCTCGCGGCCGACCATGTCGACGAACGACTTGTCGATCTTGAGCCCGTCGATCGCAAAGCGGTGGAGGTAGCTGAGCGAGCTGTAGCCGGTGCCGAAGTCGTCGATGTAGAGCTTGATGCCGCGGTCGCGCAGGCGGCCGAGGATGCGCGTGGCGGTGCTCGGGTCGTCGATCAGCGTGCTCTCGGTCAGCTCGAGCTTGACGGCGCTCGGGCGCAGGCCGGTGTCGTCGAGGACCTGCTCGATGTCGGTCACCAGCGTCGGCGAATTGAGCTGATGACCGGAGAGGTTGATGCTGATCGTGACGTCGTCGGCGTCGGCGAAGCGACGGTGCCAGGCGGCCATCTGCGAGCACGCCTCGCGCAGCACGAATTGGCCGATCGGCACGATCAAGCCGGTCTCCTCGGCCAGGGCGATGAACTCGACCGGGCCGATCACGCCGCGCTTGGGATGGTTCCAGCGCACCAACGCCTCGAAGCCGGTCAGGCGGCAGGAGCCGAGCGCGACGATCGGCTGGTAGTAGACCTCGAACTGCTGGCGGACGATCGCCTCGCGCAGCTGGGTCTGCGTGCGCAGGGTGTTCATCGCCTCCTGCCGCATCGCGATGTCGAACGTGGAGCTGCGAGACTTGCCGCGTCGCTTGGCCCGGCTGGTGGCTGCGCCGGCGTCGCGAATCACATCGGAGGCGCGCTCGTAGTCGCGGTCGCTGTTGGTGATGCCGATCGACGCGGTCGTGAAGATGGTCTGGCCGTCGAGCTCGAACGGCTGGGCGAGCGACTGGTGGATGGCGTCGGCGAGCTTGTCGGCCTCGTCGAAGTCCGCGAGGTTCTCGACCAGGATCGCAAACTCGTCGCCGCCGTAACGACAGACCAGGGTGCCCTCGGCCACGCAGTCGCGCAGGCGCTGGGCGAGCTGCATGAGGATGCGATCGGCGGACTCGAGGCCGATGCTGTCGTTGAGCACCTTGAAGCGATCGAGGTTGAGGAACAGGACCGAGAAGCGGAACTCGGGATCGCGGTGCGATTGATCGATCGCTTGCTCGAGCCGATCGAGCAGCACGCCGCGGCTGGGCAGGCCGGTCAGCTCGTCGTGCAGCGCGTAGGGGGCCGCGAGCAGCTCGGTTCGCTTGCGCCGGTTGATGTCGGTCAGCGAGCCCGCCAGCGCGATCGCTGGGGCCGAGCGATCGCGGCGCACGAGCCCGCGGCTCAGCACCCAGCGATAGTTGCCGTCGCGCTGCGCAATGCGGTGCTCGAATTGATGCACGACCGTGGCGCCGTCGATGTGCGAGTCGATGTCGTCTCGCAGGCCGCGCAAGTCGTCGACGTGCACACGCGAGAACCACTGCTCGGACGAATGGCCCAGCTCCTCGTCGCCAACCCCGAACAGCTGTTTCCAACGGGGTGAATAGCGGAGCTCATCGGTGAGCAGATTCCACTCCCAGAGCCCGTCATTGGCTCCGCGCAGCAACAGCTCGTGGCGGGCCTGCAGCTCGCGCAGGGCCTCGGCCGCGCGGACCTGCTCGAGCGCGTGGCGAATGCATCGCTCGAGCGTGGCGGTGCTGAGCTCTTCGACGTCGAGCAGCTCGACGGCACCAGCCGCGCGCGCTCGCTCCACACCGGACGCATCCCGGGTCAGGGCGAGCAGCGGACGCTCGCTGTGGGGGTCGGTGCGTGTCACGTGCGGGCCGAGGGCGCTCGCGTCGACGAGGTACAGGTCGTGGTCGTCGTCGAGGGTCAGCGCCACTGGGGCGACAATGTCGATCTCGAACCGCCAATCTGTCGCAGCTTCGAGCGCGGCGACCAGCAGGTCGGCCAGCGGCTGGTCCGCGCCAATCAACAGCTTGGCATGGCGCCGATCGTCGTCCTTGTTCACCACCACCTCCAAAGCCGGCGGCGAAACCGGTGAGGAGCGCATGTGCGGCCGTGCGAACCGCGGTGCTGCGAGCGAAGCGGGAGCAAACTCTCGCTCATTTCACGGGTTGGTCGACGGCTTCGTCAAGTCCCGCGATCGGCACGCCCGTCGGCGGTGATGCAACTCGCGCGCGAGCGGAGCGCAGAAGATTGCATGACCCTCTGCGCCATCATTCACACGCGCATGGTCTCGTCGGCGCCGACGCAAAGATGGTGAACCTCGGATCAGGGGGCGCGGTCGGGTCCGCGGCGCGGTGCGGGCGCTGCCGAAAACTATGTTTCGATGTGGCGTCCCGGTCACTTCGCGCGGGGCAGGCTAGTGACGGCGGAGCGCGAGATTCACCTTCGACGCTTCGGCCCACTGCTTGGCCGAGATCAGGTGACGGATTCGCAGCCGTCGGACCTGCTCGCGCAGGTGGGCTCGCCACTCGCGATCGATGGTCCCGTCGGCGAAGCGACGCGAGTAGTGGACGGGCGCCGGAGCCATGCTCGCGAGGTGCAGCGCCTCGACCAGCGTCAGCTTGCTGGCTTCCTTGCCGAAGTGATAGCGCGCCGCTTCGGCGACGCCGTGGACCTCGGGGCCGAGCTCGATCACGTTCAGGTAAATCTCGAGGATGCGCTGCTTGTCGAGCCCGCGCTCGAGCTCGGCAGAGAGCATCGCCTCGGCGAGCTTGCGGGTGACCGAGCGATCGATGCCGAGCCACAAGCTGCGCGCGGCCTGCTGCGAGATCGTGCTCGCGCCGCGGCTGACTCGGCCCTCGAGGATGTTGTACCAAAACGCTCGCTCGATCTGCTCGCGGTCGAAGCCGTCGTGCTCCCAGAAGCGCGCGTCCTCGAGGATCACGAACGCGAGCGCGAGCTCGGGCACGTCGTCGATCGGCACGTAGTCGCGATCGCCGAGCGCGAGCACGCGTCGCTTCTCCGCGCCCGAGCCGGTCACGAAATTGTGGCGGTAGGGACCGGCGAGGCCTTCGATGTCGATGCCGGGACCGCGGCGCACGACCTCGCAGCGCTCGAGGTACGGCAGTGAGAAGCGCAGCTCGCCGGGCGCATCGAAGCTCTCGAGCTCGAGCGCCTCGGCCTGCTCGCCGAGGTAGCGCTCGCGTGCGACGGCGAGCTCGGCGAAGTCGAGGTGCAGACCGAAGTGCGCGTCGAGATCGCCGCGCAGCTCGGTGCCGGCCAGCACCGCGGAGGTGCCGGGCAGCGCGGCGAGCAGCGACTGGCAGGAGGTGTTCGGGAGCTCGAGATCGAAGTCGAGCGCCTGGGCGTCGAGCTGACCGGAGATGCGCAGCGCGACGCCAGCGTGGCCGAGCACCAGCTCGCCGAAGCTGCGCGGTCCGGTCGGGGTGTGCTCGCGAGCCAGCTCGCCGTCGATCGTGAGGCTGTCGATCCGCACGGGCTCGGGCGCGAGCAGGTCGCTGTCGAAGGTGACCTGGGTGAGCTCGACGTTGTCGAACTGCGCGCGCGTGAGCCCGGCGCCGCGCAGCAGCTCGAGCTCGCCGCTGATGCGAGCATCGTCGAGCACGATCTGACCGTCGCGTTCACCGATCGCGTCGGCCAGGCGGCGACCAAACAACTGGGCGAGCGGCTCGAGCAGATCGAGGGGCAGGGCCTCGGCGTCGAGCTGCAGGCGATCGCGGCCGGGCTCGACGTTGCGCTCGACCGTCACGCTCGCGCTTCCGCCTTCGGGCTCGCGCAGCTGTAAGCTCGACAGCTTGCGCGAGGTGTGGCCGGTGATCGCCAAGCGCCGGCCGTCGCCGTCGAGCGCCACGCTGCCGCGGATCTGGAGCTCGCGCGGGCTGCTGTCCATCGCGGCGAGATCGAGCGTCGCGCGGGCCCAGTCGGGATCGAGATCGGAGCCGATCTCGAATTTCGCATGGCCGAGCAGGCGACCGTCGCCGGGCAGCTCGAGCTTGGGATCGCGAGCGGTCGCCCGCAGCCCGTCGGTGAGCTCGACGCTCAGCTGCCCGCGCGTCACCACCTCGATCGGGATGCCGCGAAACTTGATGAGGATGTCGGCGATCGGATCGTGCTCGGGCTCGCTCGCCGGCTGCTGCGGCACACGCTTGGCGTCGGACTTCTCGTCCGGGCGCTTGGGCTGCTTGGGCGCGGGAGCGTGGCGCCGCACCGAGCCGTCGAGCCCTTCGATCTCGATCTTCAAGCCATCGAGGCCAGGCCGGATGCGCACTCGATCGACGCGCACATGCCCGCGATTGCCCGGCAACGTGCGACTCAGCCCGCGCAGCTCGAGGCCGCCGAGATCGAGATCGATCGCGAAGCGATCATCCACGCCCAAGCGCTCGCGCAGCTGTCGTTGGACCTTGGCCTCGGCCAGCGCAGGACCGGCCGCCGCGGCGCCGACCAGGCTCGTGCCCAGCACCCAGCTCGCGAGCTTGGCCGCGCGAGCGCGGCCATTCTTCGGCGACGGGTCGGGCGGCTTGGTCATGGCGATGCAGAAGCCGCGAGCTGCGAGTCCAGCGGACGCGCGCGACGAGTGTTCACGGCACCCGAGAAAATCTCGGCGCACAGGCGCGGGTAGGAGAGGCCGGCTGCGCGCGCGACTCGAGCCACGATCCCGTCGCGGTGCAGCGGCGGCAGCGGCTCGACCTCGAGCACCACCTCGTTGTCGCGCTCGGACACCAGGAGGTCGACGCGCGTCGGACCGTCGCTCAGCTGCAGCGCGGCCGCGGCCCGACGAGCCAGGTTGATCACGCCAGCGCGCTGGGTCGGCGAGAGGTTGGGCGGGCACACCATCGAGGTCGTGCGCGGGCCGTGCTCCTCGATGCTGCGATCGAGCTCGGCGACGCCGAGCACCTCGCCATGAAGAAGCACGACGGAGAGCTCGCGGCCGAGCACCTCGCGCTCGAGCAGCAGCTCGGCGTCGACTCGGCAGGCCTGGGCCAGCGCGCTGCGGACCTGACCGACGCTGTCGAGGCGCCGCACCCCCGCTCCGCCCGAGCCGCGCCGCGGCTTGAGCACGCACGGCCAGCCGAGCCGCTCGAGCTGCGCGCCCGTGGGGTCGGCGTCGAGGGCCACGGTCCGCGGGACCGGCACGTTGAAGTGATCGAGGCGGCGGCGGGCCCCGAGCTTGTCGTAGGCGAGGGCGATGGCCAGCTCGCTGGGCCCGAGCACCGAGAGACCGCAGCCCCGCGCGGCGGCGTGCAGCCGGCCGCTCCCGCCCAGGTGACCGTGGGCGACGATCAGGACCCGGTCGATCCCCGCGCAGCGGCGTCGCAAAAGTTCAGTGACGGCCGCGAGCTCGAAGTCCGCCCTGGCCGAGTGGGCTGGGACCGCCACGACCTCGCAGTGGATCCCCAGCGACCGCGCTGCCTCGCGCAGATCGGTCGCGCTCTGCTGTTCTGCCGCCATCCAGGGCACTTCCGCGGACCGTGCGCGAGTCTGGAAGCCGGCTCCAACGGAGGGGCCGGCGGGCAGGACGAGACCCAGCGTGAGCGCACCCATGCATCGGCGGCTAGCAGGACTTGCCAAGCGTCGACAAATTTTCGGATAGTTTTGCTGACCTTCAGCTTCGCGAGCCCATCCGACACTCCTAAAGAGGTGGGGCTGCGACGCCGGAGCGGGCGGAGCAACACTTAGCCCAGCAGCCACTCGGTGCATGGGCTAGTCGCGGGCGATCAGCCGCGACTTGGCGGAGCAAAACATGACCTTTCTCGAAGCCGCGATCGAGGTTCTCCGAAGCTCGGAGGAACCGCTTCACTATATGGAGATCGCCCGACTCGCGGTGGAGCGCAAGCTCCTCTCGCACGTCGGCCGCGATCCCGAGGCGGCGATGCAGTCGTGCCTCAACTCGGCGGTGCGCAGCAAGGTCCACGACGGACTGGTGATGCGCAGCAAGCCGGGCCACTACTGCTTGAAGGAAGGCGCCGAGATCCCCGAGCTGCCGCCGACGCCCAGCGAGCGAGAGCGCGAGCCGCTGCGGGACGTCGAGGATGAGGATTTCGGCGATCGCAAAAAGCCGAAGGATATCAAGCCAAAAGCGGCCGTTGTCTCGACTCCTCCTCAGCCGAAGCCGGCGCCCAAGCGCGAGCTCCCGCCACCGGCGGTCGAGGCCGAGGACGAGAACGACGCTGGCGACGAGGATGCTGGGCAAGACGACGAGGCGAGCGAGGACGACGAGGATCAGGACGACGAGCTGACGCCGGCGACGGTGCTAGCGAGGGCGCCGGTCCAGACCTCGCTGCCGATGCCGGTCCTCGATCCCAGCAAGGTCCGCTTCCGCGGGCCCGAGGGCTCCGGGCTCGAGGGCGAGACCGACGTCGCGCTGGTGATGGCCAACGCCATGTCGCGCCTGGTCGACGAGCGACCGGAGCTGCGAGAGGAGCTCGAAGCGATGCAGAAGGGCCAAGCCCCGGTTCCCGAGGTCATCGAGGTCGGTCGCAAGAAGCGGCTCGACGACGACCGTCTGCGCGAGCGGGACCGCGAGCGTGATCGCGATCGTGATCGTGATCGCGACGACGACCGCGGCGGCCGTCGCCGGCGTCGCCGTCGTCGTCGCGGCCGGCGGGTCGAGTGGTCCGAAGGCGGCGGTGCTCGCTCGGCGTCGACGCGAGGCATCGAGCTGCTCGACAAGGTCGCTACGGTGCTCGCCGAGGCCGGTACGCGCTCGCTCCACGTGCGGCAGATCGCCGAGCACTTGGCCGCCCAGAACGTGCTCGGGGGCGAGATTTCGGAGATCGAGCGGGCCGTGACCGCGGCCATCCTGCTCGACGTCCACCGTCGCGGTGACGCCTCGCGCTTCGCCGTCCGCGGCGACGCTCGCTACCAGCTCCGCGGCAGCCGACTGCCCGAGAAGGCCGCGTTGGCCGAGCGCGCCGCGAGGGCCGCCCTGCTCGCGCTGGAGACCGAGACCGAGGCGCAACTTCTCTTGTGGTTGCAGTCACTTGGCGCGCGTTCTCTCGAAGCGCTCGTAAGGATCTGGTTGGAGCGCGAGGACTATGGTTTGGTCGCCACGCTCCCGCCGTCGCGCGGGCTCGGCAAGCTGGTCGCCGACGAGCCCGAGCTCGAGGACGAAGACGGTCGCACGCTGGTGTTGATCGTCCCGCGCAAGACGGCGATCGAGCCGAAGCTGTGGGAGGGCGAGGCCGAGCGGAACGGATGTTCGGGGACCCTGGTGTTCTCGATGGCCGACGCGTCGGGTGATCCGGCGGCGCTGGGTGACGCGCGGGTGATCTTCGCGAAGGACTTCGCGCGGTGGTTGCTCCGTCACGGCATCGGCGTGCAGACGCTCGAGATCAAGGTGCCGGTGCTGGACGCCAACCTGATCGAGTCGATCGCGGGACTTGATACCTGAGCCGCCTGAATGACTGAAGAGGTGCGCAGGCTGAACGGGCGGTGGCTGGGGACCCAGCCGTTCGCGAGCTGCCTCGAGGAGCAACTGCACACCCGTGAGGCGGTCGCCAACGGCACCTCGCCCGAGACGCTCTTCATGGTCGAGCACCCGCCGACGCTGACCCTCGGTCGTCGCGGTAGCCGCGAGGACGTGCTCTGGACCGATGAGCAGCTGGCGGCGGAGCAGGTCGCGGTCTGCGAGACGCCGCGCGGCGGCGAGGTGACCCTGCACGCGCCCGGACAGCTGGTCGCTTATCCAGTCGTGCGTGTGGGTCGCATGATCCGCGAGCACATCGTCCGCATGGCCGAGGTGACGATCGCGTTGTTCGAGCAGCTCGGCGTCGAGGGCACCGAGTTTCGGATGGAGCATCCGGGCGTGTGGCGAGGCGAGACCAAGATGGCCTCGATCGGGATCCACATCAGCCGCGGGATCAGCGTGCAGGGGATGTCGATCAACCTCGACGTGGCGCCGCGGTTGTTCGGGTCGCTGGTGTCGTGCGGGTTGCCCGAGGTGCGCATGACCAGCGTCGCCGACGTGTCGACCCAGCCGCTCCCGCCGATGGCCGAGCTCGCGCGCCGCTGGGCCGAAGAGTACGCCCGACGCGCCGGCTATTCGCTGAGCTGGGAGTGAGCCCTCGGGCCCCAGGTCGGGCTCGCCGGGGATCCGACGACCCAGGCGGGCTCGCGAAACGGGCCCGGAGCGTCAGGCCGCTTCTGCTATGGTGCGGGAGGACGGCATGGTTCGTCGGCGCCAGAGTCTACTTGGGCTCGTACTCGGCCTCGCGCTCGGCAGTGGGTGCCGTGAGCCTGCGCCACAGGCCTACGCGCTGCAGGTGGTCTCGATCGACGCGCACGGCGGACCGCAGCTGCCCGAGGATCGCGTGCGATCGATCGTCCGTCGCTCGCTCGAGCACTCGCCGAGCTACATCCACGCCGAGCGAGACGCGCGCAGCGGTGGTCACAAGGACGCCCTGATCGCCACGCTCGAGTACCGCGAGCTGCCCGATGCCACCGACCACGGGCGCGACCTGATGGTGCGCCTCAACGTCGAGGCACCGGAGCAGCTGGCGACGCGGCTCGGCCCGAGCGGGCTCGACATCACGGTGCTGCTCGAGCGCGAGGCGGGCGACGCCGATCTCGCCAGCGACCTGCAGCTCGCGACCGATCGCGTGACGACAATCCTTCAAGCGCGCACCGATCTGGCGCTCGGCACCACGGGGACCGTGGATCGCCTGCTGCGCTCCGGCGATCCCGAGCTGGTGCTGCTCACGCTCGAGTGGATCCGCGATCACGCCGACGAGCCCGAGGCGGCGGCCGCAGCCGATCGCGTGACCGAGCTGATCAACCATGATGACGAGGACATCGGCCTGCTCGCGCTCGACACGATCGGTCGGATCGGCGGACCGCAGCATGTACCCGCGGTGCTCGAGCGCATTCGGCTGACCAACACCCCGCAGGTCAGCCGGGCCTACGACACGCTCGCGCAGCTCGGCGGGCCCGAGGCCGAGGGCTTCCTGCAGTTCGCGGCGCGCAACGAGGACGAGCCCGACCGCCGAGCCGCCGCACAGCGAGCGCTTCAGCGCGTCGCGGACTCGGATATGGTTGGACAGTCGCGTCGGCGACAACCAACCCGAGGCCACCGATGATCCTGCATCTGACCCTCGCCAGCTCTCTGCTCGGGGCCGGGCCGCCCGCCGAACCGGCGCCCGAGCCCGAGCCCGAACCGATCGCCGTGCCTGCGCCCGAGCAGGTTCGCGACGCGGCGGAGTCGGGGGCCGGTCCGCTGCCGCAGCCCGAGCAAGTGCGGGACGAAGCGAACCTCGAGACCGCGCCTTCGCAGCCACCCGATCCCCAGGCGCGCCCGAGCGAGGGTGTCCATGCGGTGGGTAGCAGCGGCATCGCACCGCTGCCTCCGCCACCACCACCCGTCTCGCCCGAGACCATCTCGCGTGGGCGTTGGAGCGGGGTCGGCTGGCTGTCGGTGCGCTTGCTGGTGGCCGGTCCGATCGCGGGTGACTCGCCCGCGCGACCGACCGTGATCGCGCTGGGTGGCGGCGCCGAAGGTGGCTGGCGGATCCGTCAATGGATTGGGCTCGGCACTTCCTTTACTCGGCAGCCGCACGAGGTCTATCGCGAGGACGTCCCCGATGCGCCCGCGACGATCACCTTTCGCGGCTACATGTCCGCGTGGGACATCGCGTTCGTGCGGCTCTTTGCGCCCGTGCGAGGCCGCGTCGATCCGTTCGTGGACATCGGCGGCGGGTTGGCCTTCTTCGAGCCCGCCCGCGACCGGCCGACCTCGATGGGCGGCAGCGTGCGCGCGAGCGTTGGCTTCGAGGCCTGGATCGCCCGCAACCTGACGCTGGGGATCTCGGGCGTGTATCGAGCCAACTTTGTGGACGACACGGTCGGCCACGCTTGGCAGGGCGCCCTCGATTTCGGCGTCCATTGGTAGCTCGCGGGCGTAATTCGCCCGCTTGCCACTTTTGCGGACCACATCGCCGTAACGATCGTCTACAGTGGTGTCTAGTCGACTGCCACCGTGACAGCATCGTCCGATAACTTCGTTGGCGTCTTGGCATCTCGGTTTAGCGAGATGCGGCGCCTCGGCGATGGCGCCGAAGGCGGGGTGTGGATCGCCAACGATGCTGGCGGGCGCAGCGTAGTCCTCAAGCACGTCGCCCGGGAGCGGCGCAGCACCGTCGCTCGGGCCTTCGAGTTGCTGCGATCGATCTCGTCGCCCCACCTGCCGGCCGCGCTGGAGCTGATCGACGACGCCGAAGGCGGGGTTTGGCTGGTGACCGGGCACGTCGAGGGCACGGCGCTGGGGCCCGGGCCGGTGCCGCTCCAGCAAGCCTTGGCCGAGGCGCTGGGCGTAGCGCATGCGTTGGCGGCCATTCATGCGCTCGGCACTCATCACGGTGATGTCAGCGCCAACAATGTGATCGTCACGCCAACTCGCGGGATTGTGCTGACGGATCTCGGCCAACTGGGCAGTCAGGGCTGTGGCACTCCCGGCTTTCTCGCCCCGGAGGTGTTGGCAGGCGAGGGCGGGCCCGCAGCCGATCGCTTCGGCGTTGGCAGCTTGCTGTGCCTTCGCTTGTTCGGGCAGGTGCCGTGGCGGCGACCCGAGGTGTTGTTGGCCCTCGATCGCGCGGCGGTGCGGCGGCGCATTCGAGCGCTGGCCGAGGCCGCCGAGGTCGACTGTCCCGCGCCCGTGGCCGCGTTGCTCGAGCGGCTGCTCGATCCCGATCCGGCCCAGCGCGTCGGCGATCCGGCGATGTTGGTCTCGCGCCTGCGAGTGCTGCATCGGGCCAGCGGTGACGGTGAGTCGCTGCGCGCTCGCTCGGCGTGGTGGTTGCCGAATCGCTGGTCGTTCGTCGGGCCGCACGAGTCGCTGCTGGCGGCTGCACGATCCTTGGCGAGCGGAGCACGATTGATCGCCGTCGCGGGCCCGGTCGGGAGCGGTCGCGGTCGCATCGTCGAGGAGTTGGTCGCGCTGCTGCAGCTGGCTCGAGCGCGCACGCCCGAGCAAGCCGTCGTCGCGCGGCAGACCGATCCGGACGCGCTCGCGCGCGAGCTCGGGGGCAGCGGCGACTGGCTCGAGGCGTGGGTTGGCGACGGCCGCTGCAACGCCGCGGTCGCGCGCGCGTGGGGCTGCGTCGAGGCGCCCGCTTGGCCGCGTCGCTTGGTCGGCGCGATCGAGCTACAGGCCGCGGTTCTGCGCGCGGGCGCGGGGCTGGGTGAAGACGCGTTGATCCTCCCGGTCGAGCTCGAGCTCGGACGCGCGCTCGCAGACGCGGGCCCCGACGTGCGCGTGCTCGAGGTCCAGCGCTGGGGTCTCGAAGAGGTGCGCGGCTGTCTGCTCGAGGTCGTCGAGGAGCGACCGGCCGAGCCGGATCTCGAGCGCTGGGCCGCGGCGATCCACGAGGCGAGCGGCGGCTGGCCGGCCAAGGTCGTGCGCGCGATCGAGGCGTACGCGAGAACCGGCGGCGACGATCCGGATCGAGCTGCGATCGAGCGGGCCTTGATCGCCGCCGACAGCGAGCCGCGGCTCGACGCTCAGACGGCCCGACGCGTGCTCGATCGCCGCTGGGGTCTGCCCGCCGAGCTGCCGCCGAGCCTGCATGACGACGGGCAGCGCTTCGTGCAGCGCCACGCTCGACCAGGCGCGTCGCGAGGACCGGCCGATCCCGTTGGCGCTGGCGCTCGACGCCGACGAGCCCGACGCGATCGAGG
>DATLLB010000251.1:0-6613 GCA_035538075.1 Enhygromyxa sp. | reverse complement strand
GGGCCAGGCTCACATCACATCGGAAGCTGGGACATCGCGGCTTCGACCTCGTCCATGCTGGCCGAGGCCGAGATCTTCACGTCGCTGCCCGAGGCCTCGATCTTGACGCTCTCGGACATGCCCTTGAGGTTCTCGGGCGTTTGGCTCTTGCTCTTGTCGTTGAGTGCCTGGATCTTCTCGGCGACGGCGCTGGCCTTGTCGTCGGAGTCGAAGCCAGCGATCAGCTCGAGCGCGACGCCCTTGCTCAGATCGACCGATCCGGCCGCCGTCTTGATCTCGGTGAGGTCGGCGAGCTCGGGGCCGGCCATCGCGGCCATGCCGGCGAGCTCGGACGGGATCGTGGCGACAAACCAGATCGCCTTCTTGGTGTCGACCTTGCCCATCAGGTCCTTCTTGCTGTTCTCGACCGCGGGCTTGCCCTTGCCGTCGATCAGCTCGGCGACCGGGTCCTTCCAGTCGGTGCTGGCGATCGCCAGCATCTTGTCGCTGACCAGGTAGACGCGGAACTGGTCGATGTCGATGACGTTGTTGCCGCCTTCCTTGACGACCTCGGCGTTGGCCTCCTGGCCGGCTTCCTTCAGGAAGTTGTTGATCGCGCAGGTGGCCTCGTCCTTCTTGCCGACGCTGTCGCCGACCACGACCACGACCTGGTCACCGCCGGAGCTTGCCCCGATCACGACCGCGTCGAACTCGAGCGGCTCGAGCCCGCAGTCCTTGAACATCGAGATGGCCTTCTTGTAGTCCTCCTCGCTCTCGAACTTGGGCGCGAGCTGCTTGTAGAGCTCCGACTCGCCGATCGCCTTGGGGCTCATGCCCACGATGAAGTCGGCCTCGTCGGGGACCAGCTTCGCCGCATCGGCGGCCGCGCCTCCCTTGCATGCAGGGAGCACCAGCACAGAAACAGCGAGCGTCGTGGTCAGGATCCGCTTCATGGTCGTCCGCTTATAGAAGGCGCGAGTATCGCGGTCAAGCGTTCGACGCGGGCGCTCGGGCCGACCTCGTGCATCTCGACATGCGCGACGAGATTGGCCGAATTGAGCCACGGCGCCAGCGCTGGCTGAGCGCGGCGCCAACGACCACGCTTCGCATGCGGTCGCAACCAGCTACCATCCGCGACCCATGCCCTGGAAGGCCTTCGACTACCGCGGCGACAAGATCTGGGTGCGCGTGCTCGATACCGGAAAGCCGATCGTGCACCGCGGGCTCATCGAGTTTCGCTACAAGCCCGGCGCCATCAAGTCGTACAAGACCTCGCGCGAGAACGTGGAGGATCTCGAGGGCGAGCCCGAGGTGCTCTCGGACGACGACTTCGGCGGACGCACGACGACCCCGTCGACGGAGATCCGCGAGCAGCCCAAGGTGGCCGCCGACGCCGAGACGATCGTGATCCACACCGACGGCGCGTGCTCGGGCAACCCGGGGCCGGCCGGCATCGGTGTGCACATCGTGCGACCCGATCGCGTGACCGAGATCAGCGAGTTCATCGGCGAGGCGACCAACAACGTCGCCGAGCTGCGGGCGATCCTGCGTGGTCTCGAGGCGCTCGACGAGGGCGAGCGCGAGCGTCGTATCCATCTCTACACCGACAGCGGCTGGTCGCTCGGCGTGCTGATCGGCGGCTGGAAGGCCAAGAAGAACGTCGTGCTGATCGACAAGATCAAGGCGCGGCTGCCCGAGTTTCCGAACCTCGAGCTGCTCAAGGTCCGCGGGCACGCGGGGCTCGACGGGAACGAAGACGCCGACGCGCTCGCGACCAAGGCGGTGCGGATCGAGGACTCGTCCGTGCGCGAGCGGGCCCGCTGAGTCAGTTGCCAAATTGACTCAGATCCATGTAGCGATCTCGCAGCTCGGTCTGGCGCGAGCGCATGTCGAGCTTGCGACCGCGGACCCAGACCTGCTCGGCCCAGGTCGAGAGCTCGAAGGGATCGCTGCCGTCCCACACGACCAGGCTCGCGACCTTGCCAGCAGCGATGGTCCCGTACTCGGCTTCCATGCCGTAGGCCTTGGCGACGTTGACGGTCACGGCCGCGAGCGCGGCGTCGGCCGGGAGCCCGTTGGCGACCGCGATGCCGGCCTCCTGCGTGATGTTGCGGGCGTTGTGGCTGTCGAAGTGGGCGATCGCGACGGTCACGCCCGCTGCGTGCAGCAAGGCGGCGTTGTCGAGCCGAGCGCCGAGCGTGTCGAAGTTGCCGGGCAGGTTCTGGGTGGGCTGCACGACGACGATGATGTTGGCGACCGCGAGCTGCTCGCGGACCTTCCAGGCCTCGCTCGCACCGACGGCGGTGATGCGGATGCCGAGGTCGGTGCTCAGCTCGGCGAGCGCGAGCAGATCGCTGGCTCGGTGCGCTCGCACGACCAGCGGCACCTGCTTGTCGAGCACGGGCCACAGCGCGCGCAGATCGAGCGGATGAGCGACGAGCTCGCGCGCTTGACCGCGATCGAAGTCGCGCTGGTTCTTGCGGTACCACTGCGCGTCCTCGAAGGCCTTGCGCAGCTCGGTCAGGGTGGCCGCGCGCGAGCCTGCGACGCTGCGCCCGAAGTTGGCGGCCACCGCCACGCGCTCGGCCGCGACGATGTTGGCGTAGTCGCCCGCCAGCAGATCGATCCACGCGACCTCGCCCGAGAACAAGCCGCCGCGCGGAGCCACTGCGGCCGCGGTCACGCCCTCGATCGCCTGCACCGCGATCACGCTGGAGTCGGCGTTGATCGCCGACGCAGGCGCGTAGCCGGCCTTGATCGCGCCGTCGTTGTCCTTGCGCGCTTCGTCGTGGGTGCTGTCCTCGGCGCCGATCTCGACGAGGCCGATCTCGGTGTCGGCGGCGATCAACCCGGGGGTCACGAGCTTGCCGCCGAGATCGACGGTGGCCGCGTTGGCGATGCCGGTGATCGCGGTCGACTGCACGCGGGTGATCTTGCCGCGCTCGATCAGGATCGAGCCGCCCTCGATGCGCTGGCCGTCGCCGGTCAGGATCGTCGCGTTGCTCAAGATGATCGTGTCGCCGACCGGCTCTTCGATCGCAGGCGCCGGCGGTGCGGCGTGGATCGAGCCCACCGTCAGCATCGCGAGCCCCGCGAACGCGAGCGTCAATATCTTCTTCATGGTGCACCTCGCAGATCGTCGCGCAGCCCGAGATCGAAGTCCGAGCGCGGTCGCCCGAGCTCGCCGTTGCGATCGAAGACCAGCTCGCCGTCGATGTAGACCTGCTCGGCCCGCGCGTACACGCTAAACGGGCTGCCGCTCCAGACCACGATGTCGGCCGCCTTGCCGGGCTCGAGCGAGCCGGTGCGATCGTCGACGCCGAGCGCCCAGGCCGGGTTGCGCGTGAGCCAGTCGAGCGCCTGCTCCTCGCTGATGTCGATGCCAGCCTTGCGCCCGGCGTACATGGCCTTGCCGGCCTCTTGGTTGAGCCGCTGAATGCCCTCGGGCGAGTCGGAGTGGATGATCGCTCGACCGCCGGCCTTGGTCACGAGCGCCGCGTTCTCGCGCACGCCGTCGTAGGCCTCGAGCTTGAAGCCCCACCAGTCGGCCCAGATCGACGCGGCGGTCTCGTGGGCCGCGAGCACGTCGGCGATCTTGTAGGCCTCGACCGCGTGGTGGAAGCTGCGGATCGAGAAGCCGTAGCTGTCGGCGATGTCGAGCATCAGCAGCATCTCGTCGGCGCGGTAGCAGTGCATGTGCACGAGGATCTCGCCGTCGAGCACCGCCGCGAGCGTCTCGAGCCCGAAGTCGCGGGTCGGCGGCTCCGGCTGCTCGGGCTCCTTGCCGTCTTCTTTCTTCGCGTCGCCGGTCTCCCACTGCGCGAGCTTGCGCTGGTAGGTGTCCCACTTGCGCTGGTACTCGACCGCCTCTTCAAACGCCTTGCGGTAGCCGGCGACGTTGCCCATGCGCGTGACCGGGCCGCCCTTTTGTCCGTACACGCGCTTGGGGTTCTCGCCGCAGGCCATCTTGAGCCCGGCCGGCGCGCCCTCGAAGCGCAGATCCTCGGCGCTGCGAGCCCCGGGTCGCAGCTTGATCGTGAAGCTGCGACCGCCGATCAGGTTGGCCGAGCCGGGCAGGATCTGCGCGCTCGTGACTCCGCCGGCCAGCGCGTGCGCGAGCTGGGGATCTTGCGGCCACACGCCGTCTTCGGCCCGCACGTTCGCGGTCACGGGCGCCGACATCTCGTTGCCGTCGCCGTGCGCGTCGAGTGACGGCGACGGATAGACGCCCATGTGCGAGTGCGTGTCGATGATGCCCGGCGTGATCACCTGCGTGGCGTCGAGCTCGACCACGGTTGCGCCTTCGGGCACGTCGATCTCGGCGACCGGACCGACGGCCTCGATCGCATCACCGACGATCAGCACGGCTCCGGGCGCGAAGCTGGCCCCGGCCGCAGTCATCACCTTGGCGCCGCGCAGCACGGTGATCGGCGCGTCCTCGTCGCGCTCGACGGGCGCCTGCGGCTTCGTGGTCGGGTCGCTGCCGTCGGGTGGTGGCGTGGTCTGGGTCCGCCGATCGCACGCGGACCCGAGCGTCAGCGCGCCGAGCAGCGCGACCGTGGCGAAGCGCTCGATCTGCATGGCGGCGACGCTACGCCCGAGCGCCAAACGCCGCAAGACGTGAACCGGCGAGGCTTTCGAGCGATCGCCCAATTTGAAAGCGGCGAGGGGGTCGAGCGAGCCTGCGTCGCTCTGCTAAGGTCCCCGCGTGCACCCGGCCTCGCGCAGCCTGATCGGCCGCTGGATCTACGCAGCCAAGGTCGATAGTTGGCCGAAGCTGCTCGTTCCCATGCTCCTTGGGCAAGCGCTCGGAGTCGCGGCCGCCGGCCGACTCGACCTCGTCGCGTTCGCGCTCGGGCTGGGTTTCACCATCTGCGAACTCTTGTTCGTGGTTTTTCTCAACGACTGGAGCGACCGCCGCGTCGATCGCATCAAGCGGCAGATGTTTCCCGACGACTGCTCGCTGAAGACGATCCCCGACGAGCTGCTGCCGGCCGGCGCGGTGCTCGGGGCCGGCTTGGTCGCCGGGCTCGCGGCGCTGGGGTTGGCGTTCTATGCCCAGCTCGCGCTCGATCGCGCCGCGATCGGCTGGGCCGGGCTCGGACTGCTCGCGATCTTCGTGGCCTACAGCTATCCGCCGCTGCGGCTCAACTATCGCGGCGGCGGCGAGTGGCTCGAAGGGTTCGGCGTCGGGATCGCGCTGCCGTGGTTTCAGCTGTGCCTGCAGGCCGATGAAGGTTGGGCGCGCGAGCTGTGGCTGCTGCCGGGCTTTGCCGTGCTGGCGCTGGCCAGCGCGATCGCGAGCGGACTGGCCGACGAGCAGAGCGATCGTCGCGGCGGCAAGCGGACCTACGCGAGCGAGTACGGCAACCGAGCCGCGCGCTCGATGGTCGAGCGGCTGGTGCTCGCGGCGGCGCTGATCTGGGCGGTGACGATGCGCTTCTCGGCCGTGATCCCGGCGCCGATCGGCGCGCTCGCGGTGATCGTGGTGCTGGTGAACTGGCGACGGCTGCGGAAGATCAGCGCGGAGGCGAAGACCAACGCGTTCGAGGCCCAGCGGCTCTACAAACACTTTCTGCATCAAGCGCAGTGGCGTAGCGCCGTGCTGATCTCGCTGGCCCTGATCGCGCTCACGCTGGTGGGGTGGCACGGTTGATGAGCGTGGCGGCGCGCTCCTTCGACGCGCTCGAGCGGCTGCGCTCGGTCGAGGCCACGCTGGTCGGGGGCGCCGGGTTGCTGCGCACGCTCGACCCCAAGCGCACGCGCGCGTCGACGCTGCTCGAGATCCACGCGGGCGCGCTCGACCGCGTCGATCGATCGCTGCGGGACCTGCTCGCCGAGCCGCTCGCCCACGGCCTCTGCGAGCTCGCGCTCGCGCAGCTCGACGCGTTTCCGGGCAACCTGTTTTGGGATCTCGATCTGATCGCGGCGACGATCGTGCACGAGGCGGCCGCGGCCGAGTCGGCGCACGCGTGCGTGGTCGATCGCTTCGAACGCATGGCCGCGCTGCAGCGCCTCTACGGTCGCCGCACGCCGATCAACTTCAGCTACGTCCACGACTTCGTCTACGGCTTCGATTGGGCCAAGTGGGTCGCGCGCGAGCCCTCGCTGCACGCTGGTGTGCCGGGGCCGTTCTCGCTGCCGTTCCTGACCTACATGCATCGGCGCGGGCATGAGCTGCTCGCGTTGATCGCCGCCGACGACAGCAAGTATCCGACGCTCGACGACGACGCGCCGCGCAACCCGTTTCCGTTCTCGCGCGATCCGGAGGCGGAGATCCGGCTGCATCGCGAGCTCGCGCGGCGCGACCTGATCCCGGTGCCGACCTGGACGCTCGACGTGCACTGCTGCGACTGGTCGACGCGCTGGCAGACCGCGTTTGCGGAGCGGCGGGTCGCGGTTGCCAGCGAGCTCGGGCTCGACCGGCGAGGGTGAGCCGTGTGACCGGCTAGCGAGCTCGGCGGATGCGATCGAAACCGAGTCGAGCCACGCGCCAGAACGGCCACAGGTAGAGCCGCCAGAGCGAGCCGTACTCGCGCTCCCACGCGCCGCCCGGCTCGCCGAGTCCGAAGCGCAGCGCCGAGCCGGCGGCCTCGCGTGGGGTCAGCAGGCTGCCGGCCAGGCGATCCCAGAT
>DATLLB010000250.1:0-5526 GCA_035538075.1 Enhygromyxa sp. | reverse complement strand
GTCGAGGCCCTTGCGCGCGAGCAACTCGGGCACGAGGCGAAACCACAGCACCGCCAACGCAGCACCGGTGGCGACGCCGAGGAACACGAAGAAGAGCTCGCGCGGACGCAGCCGGAAGTTCTCTGGCACCTTCTTGGCCATGCGCGGGCGCATCATACACGGAGGAACTGTCGCTGCCACGCTCGTTGGGCTGGTCGGGGCGCTGCTTGCGATCGGGTGCGCGCACTCGGACGCGCGGCCGCCTGTCACGTGTGCAGGCGAGCTCGATCGGGCTGCGGTCGTCGCGGTGCTCGAAGGTCAGCGCGCGGCCTGGAACGCGGGCGATCTCGACGGCTTCCTCGCCGGCTACGAGCAGTCGGAGGCGCTGCTGTTCACGTCGGGCGGGCAGATTCGGCGCGGGTTCGACGAGACCCGCGAGAAGTACCGGGCCCGCTACGGCGATGCGCGCGAGACGATGGGCGTGCTGGCGTTCGAGATCCTCGACGTGCGGCCGCTGGGGCAGTGCTCGGACGCGGCGATCGTGCTGGGGCGCTGGGCGGTGAGCGAGTCGCCGGAGGCGGGCTCGGGGGTGTTCTCGGTGATCCTCGAGCGCCGCGCGGACACTTGGCTGATCGTCCACGATCATACGTCCGCCGATCCGGATTGAACGGGTATGCTCGCCCGTGGTGGGCAGCCAGCTCGACATGTTCGGCGGTGTGGCCACCTCGCGGCGCGGCGGGGTTGGGTTGGCGACGTTGCCCGAGTCGATCCACGCGCTGGCGAAGCAGCTGCCGGAGCACCTGCGCATGGGCACGTCGTCGTGGACGTTTCCCGGCTGGGCGGGGCTGGTGTGGGATCGGCCGGCCGGCGAGCGGACGCTGGCGAACGTGGGGCTGCCGACGTACGCACGGCATCCGCTGTTTCGCACGGTCGGGCTCGACCGCACGTACTACGGGCCGATGACGGCGGAGCAGCTGGGCGAGCTCGAGCGCGAGCTGCCGAGCGACTTTCGCTTCCTGGTCAAGGCCCACGCCGAGTGCACGACCGTGCAATTCACCGAGCGGTCCTGGTATCGCAGCCGCGCGGGTCAGCGCAACGAGCTGTTCCTCGAGCCCGAGTACGCGACGCGGATGGTGGTGGAGCCTTTCATGCAGGGGCTCGGTGAGCATGGCGGCGTGCTGCTGTTTCAGTTCCCCAATCAGCACGTTCCCGGTGGCGCGCAGAGCTTTGCGTGTCGGCTCGAGCGGTTCTTGGCTGCGCTGCCGAAGGGGCCGCAATATGCGGTCGAGATTCGCAACGCGGAGCTGCTCACGCCCCGCTATGTGAAGGCGCTGGAGAACGTGGGCGCGAGCCACTGCGTGGTCGAGCATCCGGGCATGCCGGACGTGCACAAGCAGTGGGAGGTGACGGGCGGAGCCGATCGGGCGGCGCTGGTGATGCGATGGATGCTGGCGCGCAAGCACGACTACGGCTCGGGGCGCGAGGCGTACTCGCCCTTCAATCGATTGGTGGATGAGAATCCAGGCGTGCGGCGAGCGTTGGCGGAGATGATCCTGGCGACCAACAAGCCGGCGACGTTGATCGTGAACAACAAGGCCGAAGGCTGCTCGCCGCTGTCGATCCTGCGGCTGGCAGAGCAACTGGCGATGCTCGGTGGAGGTAGCTCATGAGAATTCAGATGGCCGAGGTGGTGCTCCCTGGGGCTGCGCTGGCTGAGACGTTGACGTTTTTCGATGAGCGGCTGGGGTTTCGAGTGGAGGAGATTCATCCGGCCGACTCGCCGACGGTCGTGGTGCTGTCGGGCCATGGTGTGCGGGTTCGACTGGAGCGCGACTACGTGGGCGCGCCGGGGCTCTTGCGGCTGGCCTGCGCGGAGCCTGCTTCGATCGCCGACGGTCAGCTCGAGCTGGAGGCGCCGAACGGGACCCGCGTGCTGTTGGTCGCGGCGCACTCGGAGTTGGTGCTGCCGCCGCTGCAGCCGTCGCTGGTGATCACGCGCGCGTGCGAGGACGCGTGGACGCTCGGGCGCGCGGGGATGCTGTATCGCGATCTGATCCCCGATCGCCAGGGCGGGCGCTTCGTGGCCTCGCACATCCGGATCCGCGAAGGCGGGGCGGTGCCGGACTATGTGCACTTCCACAAGGTCCGCTTCCAGATGATCTACTGCTACAAGGGCTGGGTTCGGGTCGTGTACGAAGATCAAGGGCCGCCGTTCGTGCTGCGGCCGGGCGACTGCGTGCTGCAGCCGCCCGAGATCCGCCACCGCGTGCTCGAGAGCTCGGCGGGGCTCGAGGTGATCGAGATCAGCTGCCCGGCCGAGCACCCGACGCTCGCCGATCACGAGCGATCGCTGCCGACGAGCAGCCGCGATCGCAAGCGCGAGTACGGCGGGCAGCGCTTCGTCCATCACGAGCTCGCTACGGCGCCGTGGGGACCGTGGCGGCTGCCGGGCTTCGAGGCGCGCGATCTTGGGTTTGCCCATGCGACCAATGAGCTGGCGCGGGCGCGCGTGGCTCGGCGCTTTGGGGCCGCGGCGCCGCAACCGGCCCGTCACGAAGGCGAGCTGCTGTTCATGTTCGTGCTGGCGGGCGGTCTGACGCTGCGCTGCGATGGGAAACGCGCGGAGCGGCTGACGGCGGGCGATTCGTTCGTGATCCCGGCGGGCTTGTGGCACGAGCTGGACCAGTGCTCGGAGGACGTCGAGCTGCTCGAGGTGTGTCTTCCAGCCGATCTACCGCTGACCTCATGAGATATGCTCGGGCTCCATGGCCGACACCGAGTCGCGGGGCTCTCCCGCCGCGCCGCTGCAGATCGGCGATCGCTTCGCCGAGCGCTACCTGATCGAGGCGGTGCTCGGTCGCGGTGGGATGGGCACGGTCTACCGCGCGTTCGATGACGCGGTCGGCGAGACCGTGGCGCTCAAGACCCTCGACCACTACTCGAGCGCCGACGCGTCGCAGGTCGAACGGTTCAAGCGCGAGGTCAGGCTCGCGCGTCGTGTGACCCACCAGAACGTGGCGCGCACCTACGACCTCGGCGCGTTCGGGGGTCGGCACTTCCTGACGATGGAGTACATCGACGGGCGCAGCCTCAGAAGCTGGATCAACGAGGGGCTGTCGGTCGCGGCCTCGCTCGACGTGGCCATCCAGACGGCGGCGGGGCTCTCGGCGGCCCACCAGGCCGGAATCGTTCACCGCGATCTCAAGCCGGGCAACGTGATGATCGACGTCCATGGCCGCGCGGTGATCACCGACTTCGGCATCGCCCGCATGACCCACGAACAGACCGCGGCGCAGACCGGCGGGCTGCTCGGGACGCCGGCCTACATGGCGCCGGAGCAGGTCGAGGGGCGGCCCGCCGATGCCCGCACGGATCTCTACGCGCTCGGGTTGATCCTGATCGAGATGCTCAGCGGCGAGCGGCCGTTCGCGGGCGACAACCCGTTCTCGCTGGCGATGGCGCGGCTGCGGGTCGACACGCCGGATCTGAGCGGGCTGGCGCGGCTGCCCGAATTTCTGCTCGAGACGATCGAGCGCGCGGTCCAGCGCGAGCCGGACAAGCGCTTCGCGAGCGTGGCGGAGTTTGCCTCGGCGCTGGCCAAGGCGCGGCACGAGCTCGGCGAGGTCACGGCCGTGTGGAGCACGAGCGGGCGCGAGCATGACGAGGGCGCGGTCACGCTCGATCCTCATCGCACGCACACCTCGGTCAACGGGCTGCCGACGTCCGCGTCGACGCGCTCGGGCACGGTCGCAGGGCCGAACACGAGCGCGGGCTCCGGCCCACACACCGGGCCGTCCACCACGGGCTCGGCCACGACCGCCAACAAGCTGCGCGCGCTGGCGCTGCTACCGTTTCGCTATCACGGGCCGAGCGAGTCCGAGTACGTGGCCGAGGCGCTGCTCGACGAGCTCACCGATCTGCTGGCGATGACCCGCGGGCTGCGAGTCTCGGGCACCGGGATGACCTCGCGCTTCACCAGCGTCGGCAACCGTGATCCTCGGGCGATCGGCCAGGAGCTCGGCGTCGAGGTGGTGGTCGACGGCACCGTGCAGCTGGCCGGCTCGCGGCTGCGCGTGGCGGCGCGGCTGTTCGATGTGAACGGCGGCTATCAGCTGTGGAACGAGCGCTTCGACGGGACCTTGGCCGACGTGTTCGAGCTGCAGGACAAGCTGGCCAAGCGCATCGCCGAGGCGCTGCGGGTCAAGCTCGAGGTGCTCGACTACGCCGAGCTGACCGACGCCGAGGCGGTCGAGAGCTACATGCGAGCGCGGCGGGCTCAGGCCAAGTGGCGGCTGCGTGGGACCGACGGGGCCATCCACTACTTTCGCAAGGTGCTCGAGCGGGCGCCCGCGTTCCGACCGGCGATCGCGGGGCTGGCCGTGGCCTGCATGCGGGCGTGGTTCGTGCCCGTGCACGGCGACTCGGTCGATCGCGCGGCCGAGGCTGCTGATGCGCTCGAGCGGGCGCTGGCCGAGGCGCCCGAGTTCCCCGAGACGCACACGGCGGCGGCGACCTTGGCGATGCACCTCGGTGATTACCAGCAGGCGGTCGAGCACCTCCGCACGGCGCTGCGCATCGCTCCAACCTGCGCGCTGGCCCACGAGTATCTGGGTCGCCTGCAGATGGAGATCGGCGCGGTCGAGCGGGCGACCGCCCACCTCGAGCTCGCGGCCGAGCTCGATCCGTCGTTTCGCTGGAGCCTCTCGGACATCGCCCGCTCGCGCGCGATGCATGGCGATCTCGATGGCTATCGCTCGATGATGGCGCCGCTGATCGGCGACAACGATCACCGCTCGACCACCTTCTTGGTCGAGCTGCGCGTGAGCGCGTGGCTGCGCGACCGCGAGCTGATCGAGGCCGCGATCGATCGCGTGTCGTCGTCGCTCGACGTCGAGGGCATTCGGCCGGTCTACATGTTCGGGCGGCGGCTGCTCGCGGCCTACGATCCAGCCGGGCTGGCCGCGGATCTCGAGCAGGCGCTCGCGCTGACCGAGCACCGTCGTACGCGTACGCTCCTGCACCAGCTCGCGGCCGAGCAGGCGGCGTTTCACGAGGACTACGAGGGCGCGCTCGAGTGGCTGCGCAAGGCCACCGACATCGTGTTGGTCGACGTCGACTGGCTCGACTACTGCCCGCTGTTCGAGCCGCTGCGCGAGGATCCCCGCTTCTTGGCCCTGCGCGCGGAGGTCAAGCGGCGCGGCGAACCGATCACCTTCGCGAGCTGAGCGCGAGCGTTGCTAGACTGCAGCGATGGCAGCCGAGGTGCTCGCGATCGCGGCGGTTCAGTATCCGATCCACGGCGGCTCGAGCCTGACCGAGCTGCTCGCTCGGATCGAGCGCTACGCCGTCGAAGCCCGATCGGGCGGCGCCGAGCTGGTGGTGTTTCCCGAGCTCGTGGTGCTCGATCTGCTCGAGACTGCGGCGCCGGTGATCGGCCAGGGCAACGCGCAGATCGAGGACGCCGAGGCCGAGCAGCTGCGGCGCATCGCCGACGAGCTGACGCCGCTTTACTTTGACGGGATCCACTCGTTGAGTCGGCGCCTCGGC
>DATLLB010000249.1:0-10845 GCA_035538075.1 Enhygromyxa sp. | reverse complement strand
CTGTTGGGATCCGACTTCGGCTGCGGCTCGGGCTGCGGCTGAGGCTGCTGCTCGGGCTCGGTCGGCTTGCTGCTGATCGGCTTCTTGGTGCCGGTCGGCTTCTTGCCTTCGTCCTTGCCGGACAGAGCGTCCAGCTTGACGTCGATGGCCGGGTTCTCGCCAGCCTTGATCTCGATCTCCTTGGTCCACGTGGCGTGACCCTCGGCGACGATCTCGATCGTGTGCTTGCCGAGCGGCAGCGGCTTGTCGTACGGCGTGTTGCCGACCGGCGAGCCGTCGATGCTGAGCTCTCCGCTGGGCGTGCTCGAGATCTCGATCGTGCCCTGACTCGCATCGGGTGCGGGCTGAGGCTCCGGCTTGGGCTCGGGCTCGGGCTCGGCATCCCCAGTCGCGGCCTTCTTGGGCTCCGGCTGCTCCTTCGTGTCGGCGTCCTGCTGGGCGACCGCGGTCGGCTGCTGCTCGGTCGGCTCCTTCTTGCCGCCGAACACGACCACGCCGCCGATCACCAACGCCGCCACGACACCGACGCCGACCACGATCATGGGGAGCAAGCCGAGCTTGCTCTTGCCGCCGGTCGGCTCCTCCCGCACGACCGCGGTGACGGGCTCGTCGACCGTGGCCGCGCGCCCGCTCGGACGCGAGTCGGCGGCCCCGTCGAGATCGTCGCTGCGCAGGAACGTCGCCGTCTCGCCGGTCGGGGCCGCGAGCGCGGCGGTCGACAGGGCGGAGATGGCCGTCTGCTCGGCCGCGGCCGGGCTCGCCGGCGGCAGCTTGAACATCGACATCGGCACGCAATCGATCAGCTTCTCGACGATCTCGTTGGCATCGCGCGGGCGATCGTTGGGGTCCTTCTCCAGGCAGTCGTGGATCAGGTGCACGAGCTCCTCGGGCACCTCGTGAACCTCGGGCAGCACCTCGGACAGCGGCGTCGGGAAGTCGTGGACGTGCTTGTAGAGCAGCGTGGTGTCGTTCTCGGCCTCGAACGGCATGCGGCCGGAGAGCATCTGGTAGAACAGCACGCCGAGCGCGTAGACGTCGACGCGCAGGTCGATGTCGAGGCCCTTGATCTGCTCGGGCGAGAGGTAGCCCGAGGTGCCGATGAAGTGCTGCTTGGTGATGTCCTCATCACCCTCGAGCATCTTCGCCAGGCCGAAGTCGATGATCTTGACGAAGTTGGCCCGACCCTTGCGCTCGCACAGCATCACGTTGCTGGGCTTGATGTCGCGGATCATCAGGTCGCGCGAGTGGGCATGGCCGACGCCCTTGAGCACCTGCGCGGCGATCGGCACGAAGTCGGCGAGCGACAGCGCGCCGCGGCGCGCGAGGTAATCGCTGAGCAGCTCGCCGTCGACCCACTCCATCACGATGTAGGCGCGGCCGCCCTCGCGGCCGTAGTCGTACATCTCGACGATGTTGGAGTGGCGCAGGCCGTCGAGGCGCTTGGCCTCGCGCTCGAACCGAGCCATCGCCTGCGGCTGCTGAGCCAGCGGCGGGGCGATCATCTTCACGACCACGTCGCGGCGACTCGACTCGCCGGCATCGGTGACCGTGGCCGAGTACACGTGGCCCATGCCGCCGCGACCGACCAGCTTCTCGAGAGTGTACTTGCCCCCGAGCGTCTGCCCGACCAGGGGATCGACGCGGGGATCTAGATCGATTGGGCTCGGCATCGCCATTGGAATTCACGCCTTCCTGATCGACATCGCCAACCGCGGCGTGCCGTCGATCGGAAGAAGTGGTTGGGTGGTCGTCATGAGAGTCGAAGGGCGATCGCGGACCATCGAACGCAGCACCGCCGCGTCGTCCATTTTGGGGCACTGGGAACACGCTTCACAAGAAAAATCCCGTGCCCGAGCGTGGCGCGACAGCCCAGAAAACCTGCCGCAAAACCAGCTTTGGCGGGCTTGGCTCGCAAGTGCGACCAGCCAACGGTACGATTGACTACAACCGCCGCCCGTTGCGCTGAGCTACTGACCAAAGTGTCGGGTGTCGTCGTCGCCAGGAACCTTGTTCTGATCGAGGATCCGCAGCATCGCGTTGAGATCGGCCTGCATCGCGAGCGCACTCCCGTAGCGATCGCCCGGATTTTTTGCGCACGCGCGCGCGACGAAGTCGTCGACCGCAGCGGCGAGCTCCGGCGGCGTGTTCTCGGGCATGTACAGGCTCGGCGGCTCAAAAGGTTTCTTGACCTGGACCTCGAGCAGCTTGGTCGGCGGAAGATCGAAGTACTGCTCGACCGGATGGCGCGTGGTCACGACCTCGTAGAAGGTCACGCCGAGCGCGTAGAGATCGACGCGATGATCGATGCGGCCGTTGATCACGGCCTGCTCGGGCGCCATGTAGCGCGGGTCACCGGTGATGTGCGTGTAGAGCTCGAGCGGGCCGCCGTAGTCGCGCGCGATGCCGAAGTCGATCAGCTTCACGATCACCAGCCGACGATCGTAGGCGTCGCGCGTGATGAAGATGTTCTCGGGCTTGATGTCGCAGTGGGCGATCTGCCGGGTGTGGATGTAGTGCAGCGCGTCGAGGGTCTGCGAGAAGATGTCGATCAGCACCCGGAACGAGATGTAGCGGCGGCGCGCGAGCACGTGCCCGACGTCGTTGCCGCGCAGGTACTCCATCGCAAACCACTGGAAGGACTCGGAGTGGCCGACCTCGAGCACCCGGACCAGGTTGGGATGCGAGAAGTTGGCCGCGACCACGGCCTCGCGCTGGAACCGAGAGCGCTCGCTCTCGGGCACGTCGGGCTTGAGCACCTTGAGCGCGACATAGCGATCCATCGTGGGATCGTAGGCCTTGTAGATCTTGCCCATCCCGCCCTCGCCGAGCCGCTCGACGATCTCGAACGCCTTCTGCTGGACGACCGCCATGCCGGGCGGCAGATCGGCGTTCGCCAGCGCCTGCGAGAGCGCGTGCGCCTGGGCTGGATCGGCGACCGGGAGCGGGCCGGATACGTGTTGTGGCGGACGCCCGATCTTCGCCGTCACATGCTCCGCTCGCGGTTTCGCCACCGGCGCGGAGCTTACCATGGTCGGGCGAGGGTTCAGACCCGTCGGAGCGTGTCGAGTAACGCGCGAAAATCAACCGGCAGCGGTGACTCGAAGCGCACGGGTCGATCGTGCGCAGGGTGTCGAAATCCCAGACTCGCGGCGTGCAGCATCGGTCGCAGTGCGCCGAACGGATCGATCTCACGCGGACGTCCGTACACGCGCTCCCCGACCAGCGGGTTGCCAGCCTCGGCGAGGTGGATGCGGAGCTGATGCTGGCGGCCGGTCTCGAGCTGACAGGAGATCAGCGTCAGCTCTTGCCCTTTGGGTGCTTGCAAGCGCTGTTCGATCCGGACCTTGGTGATCGAGCGCTTGGCCGCAGGCGGTCGGTTGGGGCCGTGCCAGCTGCCGCGTCGACCGTCGCCGCGATCGGGTACGAGGTAGCTGTCGTGCACCGCGGCCTCGGCCCGACCGTAGACCAGCGCGACATAGCGGCGCTCGACCGTGTGCGCCCGAAATTGCGCGTCGAGGTGCTTGCGGGCCCGGCGGGTGCGAGCAAACACGATCAGCCCGGTGGTGTCCTCGTCGAGACGCTGGACCACGCCGAGCCGATCGCTGCCGGCCTTGTCCTCCTCGTCGCGCTCGCGCTCGAGCAGGGCGATGCGCGTGCGCTCGATCAGGCTGTCGCGCTGCTCCTGCTCGTCGTGAGCCACGCTGATCAGCCCGGCCGGCTTCTCGACCACGACGATCTCCGCGTCGACGAAGACCAGCCGCTCGGGCTCGAGCGTCGGTGCGCGGCGGCGCTTCGCGGTCGGGTTGATCTCGATCACAGCGCCGCTCGCGACCCGCGTCGCGGGATCGAAGCACTGCACGCCGTCGACGGTCACGCGCCCGGTGCGGACCAGCTCGCGCGACTTGGTCCACGGGAGCTGATCCATCAGCTCCCGCACGATCGCGGCGACGGTCGCATGGTCCTGCTCGGCGCCGACCACCCGGCGGCGCGACTCATTGTTCTGCGGAGCTTGGGTCACCCGTGAGAGCGTCCATGAACGCGACCAGATCGGCGATCTCGGCGTCGCTGAGGTTGCGCGGCACGTAGGCCGGATCGAGGGTCCCGACCGCGCCCTCGTCCACGCGGGCGGTACTGTAGCGAGAGATCCACTCTTCGAGCGAGTCGACGTCGCCGTTATGACCGAAGCGCGGGCGCAGGGCCACGTCGCGCAGCGTCGGAGTCTTGTGCGCGCCGATCAGCGCGTCGCCGGCCTCGGCCACGCGCTGCTCGAGCTTGGCGATCTGCTCGGCGCCCCACTCGGGATCGTCGCTCCACTTGCCGGCGACGTTGAAGGTCGGATCGGCGATCGTGATCGCTAGCCCGGCCTCGGCGGTCACGCCGTCGGTGCCCGGCGCGAGCCCGATGTTGTGAAACCAGCCGTCGCTCAGGTTGGGGCCGCTGTGACACTCGATGCAGCCGCCCTTGTCGACGAACAACGCGGCGCCGCGCTTTTGCTGCTCGGTCAGCGCGTCTTCGTTGCCGGCGATCCATTGATCGAGCGCCGAGTTGGTCGAGATCATCGTGCGCTCGTAGGCCTCGAGCGCCTTGCTGCAATTGACGAGCACCTCGTCGAGGATCTCGGTCAGCTGCTCCTCGCTCAGCTCGGGATCGGCCAGCAGCGCGTCGAGATCGGGCAGCTCGCCGAACACCTCGGCGTAGAGCTCCGGGTAGTCCGGGGCCGTGCGCAGGTACGCGACCGCCTGCTGCTTGTCGACCCCGTGCACGGCGACGATGGCCTTGAACGACTGCGCCCAGAGGCTGTCGGAGCGTCCGTTCCAGAACATGAAGGGCTGGTACGCGACGTTGGTCAGCGTCTGCGAGTGACGCGGCGAGTCCTCGCCGTTGGCCATCGCCGACAGCGGACGATCGTCGCTCCAACCGAGCGCGGGCTGATGACAGGACGCGCACGAGATCTGCGTGCCGCTCAGGCTCAGCTGATCGTCGTGGAACAGCCACAGCCCGAGCTCGACCGCGGCCGGGTCGTCGGCCACCACGTTGCTGCGCGACGGCGGCGGATCTTCGAGCGGCCCGAGCGTCAGCAAGCGCTCGCGCTGCGCGTCGCTGATCGTCTCGTCCGACTGACAGCCGCCGAGCGCGAGCAAGCCGAGCGCTACAATGACCTTCCGCATCGCGTCGAATGATGGCCTGCGCGCCGTCGGCAAGGCAATAGCCGCCGGGCCACGCTCAGAATTTGAAACGAAAGCTGGCGGCGACGAAGTCATTGTTTCCACGCGTCTCGCGGAGCGGCGCGTCCTCGCTGGAACCGCGATAGAAGCTCATGATGCGCTGATACTCGATCGACATGTCGAACTGCGGGATCGGGGCGTAGATCAGCGCGGCGAGGATCCCGGTGTTGAGCCAGCGCCCGCCGACCGCGACGAGCTCCCGGTCACCGACGTCGGCGCCGCCCGAAGCGACCAGCTGGACCTTCTCGGTCCCGAGCAGCGCACCAATCTCGGCCCAGCCGCCGCCGCCGGGTAGCTCGACCACGTCGCGCGGCTGGCCGACGCGTGGGTCGGCGGGGTCGATCTCGTCGGCGCTCCACCGATCGAAGCGCACGCCCTGGTTGGAGAGCATGCCGTTGATGTTGTGGCCGTAGTAGCCCTGGCCCGCGAACCACACCCACTTGCTGGCGAGCTTGAGATCGCCGGTGACCATCCAGGTCGGCACGTGATCGTCGATGGTGGTGAGGTTGCCGTCGCCGTCGAGCCGCGCGACCTGATGGTTCTCGCGGCCGATGTGCCCGCCCGCGCCGAGCGAGAACACCTTGCTCTCGAACGCGACGCGAGCCTGGCCGACCGGGAGCAGCCCGAGCGTGCCTGGATCGGGCTTGTCGAAGCGCGTGATCCCGCCGCCGAAGCCCTCGCCCGAGAAGTTGCGGGCGGCGCTGATCTGCAGCGAGAACTTGGGCTCGCCGAGCGGCGAGTCGGCTTTGCCGAGCGGCTGACGAAACGCGAAGGTGACCTGCGGGAGCCGACCCCAGACCGCGCCCGCGAAGCTGTGCGCGGCCACGACCATGTGGCTGAGCGAGGTCGGCAGCCGCGGCGTCACGATCGACCAGTCCTGCCCGGCGATGAAGCGAAAGCGATCGTCGCCGACGTCGAGCTTGGCCAGGCGCAGGCGCACGCCCGGCTGCAGCACCGAGGTCGGACCCTCGTTCTCATGCAGGCCGAAGAAGTCGACCTCGATCAGACCGTTGATGTCGACGCGCTGGGTGATCTGCACGCCGCCCTTGAGGCCGAAGCGCGACTGTCGGGCGGTGATCAGAAACTCGCCGTCGGTCGCGAGCCCCTCGCCGATCGTCGAGCCGGCCGGGGCGAACACGGGCGACTCGCCGGTCGGACCCACGGTGCCGGTGTTGAACACGACGTTGGTCACCACCATCCCGTAGACCGCCGCGCTCACCTCGATCTGCTTGGGCCCGAGCTTCTTCTCGAGCGCGAGCACGTTCTCGTGCGTGGACGGACCGTCGGGTCGCGCGTCGCCAGGGTCGGCGACCTCGGGCTCGATCACCTCGGGTGCGGGCGTCTCGTCGGAGGGCTCGGGTTGCTCGACGGGTTGCTCGTCCGCTTGCTCGGCCCCTTGCTCAGCATCGACGCCCGGGTCCTGCGGTTGTACCGCGTCGGGAGTTTCCACGTCTTCGTCGGGCGGCGCCGGACGCTGCGGATCCGCAGGCGGCGAGACCCCCCAGGGCGTGTCCTCGGCACGCGGCTTCAGGCGCCCGGCCGGCGGCGGCTCTTCGGGCGACGTGGCCACGGCAGCACGAGGCCACAGCGCGACGGTGGCGAGGGACAAGCCGAGCAGCGCTCGCATCGGGCCGACTGTACGCAAACGAGCGTGCGCGCGACAGTAACCGGCAAATGGCCGTGAGCGCCCGCGATTGGTATAGTCGCGCGCATCGATGCTCGCCCGGCCCCGCCTCCATTCGTCGTGCTCTTCGTTCGTGCTGCGCGTGCTTGCGCTCGGGGTCGGCATCACGGTGCTGACAACCTCGCTCCCTGCGATCGCCGCTCCGGCCGACGAGGGTGAGTCGATCGACACCGAGACCCGGGCGATGACCGCCTACCGCGAGGGCCAAGAGGCCTACGACGCGGGCGACTACGCCAAGGCGCTCGAGCTGTTCCTCGAGGCCCAGAGCCTCTACCCCTCGCCCGACTTCCACTACAACATCGGCAAGTGCCACGAGGCGCTCGAGAGCTACGAGCAGGCCGTGGTCTCGTACAAGGCCTACCTACGCTCGTACACCTCCGCGTACGGCGAAGATCCGGCCGACAAGGTCAACATCCAGAACAAGATTGATCGGCTCGAGAAGCAGGTCGAGGCCGAGAAGGCCGCGGCCGAGGCCGAGCGCAACAAGGAGCCCGAGGTCATCATCAAGGAGGTCCCGGGCGAGGAGAAACCCAAGCCGCCCGGCCGCGCGCTGATCATCACGGGCGGCGTGCTGACGGGCGTCGGCGTCGGCGTCGTGGGAATCGGCGCAGCCGTGTTCGGGAGCAAGGCCGCGAGCATCTCCAACGAGCTCGACGAGGTCTACTCGGGCAACCCCAGGCGTGTGTCGCTCGAAGAAGCCCGCCAGCTCGACGCCGACGGGCGCGCGGCCGAGCTCAATCAGATCATCATGATCTCGATCGGCTCGGCCGTGGCCGTGACCGGCGTGGCGTTGCTGGCCGTCGGCGTGGTCAAGAAGAAGAAGGGTGGCAAGACGCCGACCGTGACCCCGACCGCAGGTCCAGAAGGCGCCGGCATCCTGATCATGGGCCGGTTCTGACTTGGCCCCCCGCGGCCGCTATCGTTGACGCCGCGAGCTTCGCTCGCTCGACGCACGTAGTTTGCCACCGCACGTGGTGCCCCCCGGAGGGGGTCTTCATCCTTGGCCCGCGCGGCCGCTATCGCTGACGCCGCGAGCTTCGCTCGCTTCGCGTCAAAGGTACTTCAGCTGATATTGCAGCTCCCAGTTGCCGCCGCCGATCGGCCTGCGACCGGTGATCTGCGAGTTGGGCGACTTGCCGCCGGCCAGCAGCAGGGCGGGTCGCAAGAAGCCCGCGACCGCGCCCGCGCACCAGTCCATCAAGTCCTCGGGGATGCCGTCGACTCGGGCGCGATAGGAGCCCGGCACATTCTCGACGCTCTCCAGCTCGCCGAACCGCACGTAGCTGGCCCACAGCCGCGGCACCGCGCGCAAGAACATCTGCGGGCTCGCGACCCACAAGAACGCCTTGTAGATGCCGTTGAGATCGTACTCCGCGGTCGCGCCCGCGGCCTCCTGCACGAGCTGCTCGACGCTCTCGTAGCCCTCGATGTGGCGCAACGCGGTCCGCCACACGTGCATCTGTGGGCGCAGCGGATAGTAGTCGCCGGGCAGCAGCCGCTGCGGCCAATCGGGAAATTGCGCGGTCGCGGTGGTGTGAAACCACCCCGCGCCGAGCCGCGCATCGACCCAGTCGCGGCTGACGATCGTCGGCGTACCCTTGACGTTGTACTCGGCCGTCACGCGCAATTGATGCCTCAAAATTGTACGGAGCGCGCGATCTTTCGCAGGGGGATGAATTCGTCTCCCTTCAGCTGCTCGGCCGTACGCTTCAAGTCGGCGAGGAACTCGTCGTTGTAGCGACGCAGCTCCGGGTCCTCGAACGGATAGCGGACCTTCGCCAGTCGGTAGACGGTGGTCGCGGTCAGGAACAGCCGCCAGAACAGCTTGTAGCGGACGAAGTCGGTCCAGCGACGCAGCGCCTTGCGATCGAAGGTCGCGTCCTTCGAGTTCGGCGGAGGCACGCGCACGCGAAATGGGTTCTCGTTGATGTCGAGCAAGCCCATGTTGTAGTGGTCGGTGGTGTGGCCGACGCTGACATCCCAGATGAAGGTCGCGACCGCCCAATCGAGGTTGCGCAGGCCGGAGTCGGCGTCGCGCTCGAAGATGTGATCGCCGTCGGGGAACCCGGGCACGTGCGCGGCGATGTAGTCGGCCCACTGCTTCACCTGCGCGTCGTCGTCCTCGACCTTGGCCAGCACCTTCTGCACGAAGCGCAGGATGGTCTGGTAGTAGGCCTCGAGGAAGTTGACGTACTTCTCCTCGGTCCGGCGCGGGTGCTTGTAGTGGTAGGCCGGATAGGCCGGGTTGTCCTCGACGCCGAGGTAAAGCTGCTCGAGCGTGCGGACCAGGCCCGAGACCGGCCCCGTGTGGGCGCACCACGGGAACAGCTGATGGTTCATCAGCGGCGAGGTGAAGCTGGTCTGCACGGTCTTGTCGAGCACCAGCTGCAGATCGGTGTGCGGGATCAACAGCTGAAACAGCACGTGATTGGTGGGCAGCCGATCCTTGGTGATCGCATTGATCGCGTCGACCGGGAAGTGCAGCAGCGCGTGGGTCGAGTAGACCAGCCGAATGGTCGCGCCCTGCATGGTGAACAGCTTGGCCAGCTCCCACGCGTCGCCGTCGGCGGGCGTCAGCTCGAGCCCGTTGATGCGGATCGAGACCACGCTCAGCCGCGCACCGGGGGCGTCGCGCTTGAACAGCACCGTGGTCCCGGCCGCGTAGGTGCCCGGGAAGGTCGGCAGCTCGTCGAAGATCGAGAAATCGGCGATGAACAGCCGCGTCTCCGCGGTGCTCGCGACTGTGCGCATCTGCTCGGGGAAGCGCTCGTACGCCATCTTCTTGGCCAGCTGCTGCTTGCGATCGATCAACAGCTGCTGGGTCTCCTGGACCGGCATCTGCATGGCCGGCATCGGAATGTCGGGCATCTCGCCGGCGGTCGGATCTTCCTCGCCCGGGGTGAACGGCACGATCATCTTGTTGAAGACCGTGTTGTCGAAGCGCTCCTCGAACTCGTGATCGGTGACGATCCGCGGGCTCGGGTGCAGCAGCCCGTAAAACAGCGCGACCGGGGTGTAGTAGAGCATCTGCAGCCCGTAGCGCATGCCGACCAGCACGTTCCACTGCATGCGCTCGACGAACGGCAGGTGCAGGACCGCAGAGAACAACCGGTAGTTGAGCGGGTTGGGCTGCGGCCACGGACCCTTCTGATCGTAAATGTACCGACTCTGCGCCATTGCTGGTGGCGAGCATACCAAGCCCGCCCGCGGGTCGGTGTTCGGATTTGGTCCTTCAGCGACTCGGTTCAGCGCTCGCGAGGGGCCGCAGAGTGCCCCTCGCGAGCGCGCGAAATCAGGCCGCCTGCTCCTCGACGACCTCGTCGTCCTCGACCACGGTCGACCCCTTGCCGGGCCCCGGCAGGACCCGACGCTCGCCCGTGCGCATGGCCGCGACCAGGGCCTCGCGCTCGCTCGGGTTCTCGCGCAGCCATGCGATCACGTTGTTGCGACCTTGGCCGAGCCGGCGATCGCCGAGCGAGAACCAGCTGCCGGCCTTGGCCACGACCCCGAGCTCGAGCGCGCGGTCGAGGATCTCGGCCTCGCGGTCGATGCCGTGCCCGAACGAGATCTCGAACTCGGCCCGGGCAAACGGGGGTGCACACTTGTTCTTGACCACCTTCACGCGCGTGCGCGTGCCGATCGGCGTGTCGCCGTCCTTGAGCGTGGCGATGCGACGGATGTCGAGCCGCACGCTCGCGTAGTACTTGAGCGCGTTGCCGCCGGTCGTGACCTCGGGGCTGCCGAAGGTCACGCCGATCTTGTGACGCAGCTGGTTGATGAAGACCATCAGCGTGTTGGTCTGCGCGGCCACGCCCGAGAGCTTGCGCATCGCCTGGCTCATCAGCCGCGCCTGCAAGCCGAGGTGTTGATCGCCCATCTCGCCCTCGAGCTCGGCTTTGGGAATCAGCGCCGCGACCGAGTCGACCACGATCAACC
>DATLLB010000248.1:0-4625 GCA_035538075.1 Enhygromyxa sp. | reverse complement strand
ACAAGGCCAAGCTGCTCGCCGACGAGGCCAAGGGCCTGGCCAGCGCGTGCCGTTCGCCGCGAAGCTGCCCTTCGTCGGCGAGCGCTTCGCCCAGCAGCCGCAGGCGTAGGACGTCCGCGCTCGCGCGTACGGAGCCGCTCGGCCTTGGCCGGGCGGCTTTTGTTTGTATCGTTGCGCGCATGTACGCCGCACGCACGCTCGTCGTCGCCGCTGCGCTGACCCTCGCCGGCTGTGCCTTCTTTACCGGGCTCAATGGCAACAGCCAGGCGCAGTCCGACGCCGAGGCCGAGGCTCGCCGTCAGCGAGACCAGGCGGATCTGCAGCTCGCCGCCGAGCTCGCGCGCGACGATCTTGGCGGTGCGGGTCGCGGCCGGCCAGCCCTCACGGGTCGCGCTGGCCAGGCCCTTGGCCTCGTCGGCGAGCAGCTTGGCCTTGTTCACGCTGCGCTCCCACGCGGTCGTGTTCATGTCCTCGGCGACGTCGATGACCAGGCGCGCGGCCTTGCAGGCGACCTTCTTGCGCTGCTTGGGGAAGTACAGCGGGTCCTGGAATTTCGGGGTCTTGGCGATGTGGTTGCGGACCTGCTCGAGGGTCAGGCCGGTCTCCTCGAGCGCGCTCTCGAACTCCTGCTCGGCGTTCTTCTGCGCCTTGAACAGGAACATCTGCACGCGCGAGTAGAAATTGACGGCGCCGTCGCCGTTGGTCTCGACCGCGCAGAAGATGGTGCCCGGGAAGCGCTCGGCCACGGCCGACTGCACGCCGTCGCTGATCGCCGAGCTCGGCATGCAGCCGAACGGCTTCACGCTGAGCGTCATGTTGGTCTTGCGCTCCACGAAGTTCTTGATCGTGTTGGCGACCTCCATGTGGCCCTCACCGCCGCGCAGCTCGGAGCTGTAGAAGTTCGCGGCGGTCTCCTTGCCCTCGATGATGCTGTGCAGGTGGTAGTCGTAGTAGCCCATCGTGGTCGAGTAGGTCTTCCACACGCCACGGACGGCCAGCTCGGCGACCTTGAGCAGGTTGAGCTTCTTGAACGCGCCGAAGCGGCCCTTCTCCTCGATCCCGCTCTGCTTGTCGTGCTGACGCAGGTACTGCTTCTGCACGAGGTCGGCGCTCTCCTCCCAGATGTTGTAGAGCAGCCACTCGGTCACGAACTGGATCTTGACCTCGGCGCCCTCCTGCTCGAGGAAGCGCTGCATGAAGTAGTTGCCCTCGCCCTCGGTGGTCATCGCCCAGAACTCGCCGGTGATGCCGACCAGCGGGCGGACGCGCAGCGGATCGGTGGCGACCTGCTGCATCCGCTTGCGGACCTTGTTGAGCGCGGGCAGCAGCGGCTTGTTGTTGGAGATGGCCTCGTAGCAGATCTGCTTGCACTCCTCGATGGCCTTGTCGGTCGCGCCGGCCTCGAGCTCGTAGGGGCGCACGCGGTAGCCGAGCCCGTTGATGACGTCGCCGATCAGCAGACCCTTGACGATCGAGATGAAGAACTTGGGCGAGAGCTCGAGCCCGCTCTCCTCGCCGGTCGCCTGATCGATGCCGCCCTTCTCCTGGAACAGCATCACGCGGAAGCCGTCGAAGCCGGCGTCGCGCAGGGCCTTGCGGTACTCGGTCGCGTACATGCCGAACCGGCACGGGCCACACGAGCCGGCCGTGAAGAACACGTAGTTCTTGATGATTTCCTCGGTGCTCAGGCCCTTCTGATCGCGGAGGATCGTCAGGTACTTCACGAGGTTGCCGACCGTGTAGTAGGTCGGGTTGCACTGCGCCCGGTTGCCGAACTCCTTGCCAAGCCGCAGCGACTCGTTGTCGGGCCGGTCGAGCGCGATGATGTTGTAGCCGACCCGGCGCACCGCGGCCTCGATCAGGAAGTCCTGCGCGACCGTCAGGCCACCGACGAGCATCGTGATGTGGGCCTTCTCCGACTTCTTGAAGTCGGCGTCGATCATCTCATCGGTCCAGAAGGTCTTCTCTTCGTCGAGGCCGAGGCGCTTGCGCTCCTCCGCCTCGAATGCGGCGAGCTCCGCCTCGATGTCGTCGAGCTGCGATTGCCCGTAGATCGGGAGCCGATGCTTGATTACGTCGTTCATGCGTGTGTCCTCGTAGGTGGCTGCGAACAGGTGATTGATTGGAAGCTTGGGCTGGTCGCCGTGCGCGGGTGAGTGGCGCGGCGATCAGGGAACTCAGCGGGTTGTGGCCTCTTCGGCCTTGGGCTTGCGGCGGATCTGCACGAGGTTCTTGGCCGAGCGCAGCAGCTGCCGGCCAGTCTCGACCGCGGGCGCGGGCACGTAGTCGCGCACGCGCTGGCGCACGGCCTCGAGCGCGCTCTCGAGCGCGGGATCGCGGCGCTGCATCTTGCGGAGCTGCTCGGCCTTGAGCTCGAGCAGCTCGAGCCGCTTGCGCTCGATCGACTGCTCGAGCTCGCGCTTGCGCTTGGCCGCGTCCTCGAGCCGCTCTTTGTGCAGCTGCAGCGAGTGCGTGTAGGTCTTCACGCGGATCTTGATCGACCCGCCGGGCTTGTTGGCGTCGAGGTCGTGGAGCGCCGCGGCCGGGACCTTGGCAGCCTGGATGACCGAGTCGGTCAGGCCGTAGGTCGGCGCGTCGCTGCCACACTTGAAGCTCGACAGATCGAGGATCGCGACGTTGGGATGGTGCGCGGCGAAGTTGGCCGCCCACACCCGCTGCGCGCTGTTGGCCAGGTAGTTCTCCGGCCACACGTGGCTGATCTGCAGCGGGGTCTTGATCTGCCCGCTGTCGAGCTCCTTCTTGTAGTAGCGGTCGAGGTACTCGCGATCCTTGGGGATCGAGCGGATGCTCAGGATCGGGTAGCCGAGCGCCTGGAACTCCTCGGGGATCGAGTGCCCGATGCCGGGGTCAGCGTGGTAGGGGCGCGCGAGCACCAAGATTGCGATGTCGTTCTCGGCCTCGACGGTGTCGAGGATCGCCCGGCCCTTCTCCTCGACATCCTTGTTGTAGACGTCGAGCGCGATGTAGCCCTGATCGACGGCGAAGTCGCTCTCGTCCTGGGTGATGCCGAGCCGCCGCCCCCAGGTGTCGAACATGCTCTTCTTGAGGAAGTTGACCTCATCCATGTTGAGCGGCTCATCGATGTACTCGATGCCGCGCGTGGCGAAGAAGTCGACCTCCTTGGTGAACGCCGCCTTCATCACGTTCGGGGTCCCGGCCACGACCGGGCACACGCCGTTGTTGTGCGTGTCGACGATGAAGTTGGGGATGAAGGTCTTGACCGGGAAGTAGATGTAGTTGAGCGGGCGGCCCTTGTCCGGATCGTGCTTGTGGAACAGCAGGTTGTGGATGTGGGCCTGGCAGACCTTAGACGGGAAGCAGGGATCGACGGAGCCGTAGCGGCCACCCTCGGTCCACATGGTCTCGTCGGTCACGTCCGAGAAGATCACGTTCTGCTTGGGCACCCCGAGCGTCTCGAAGTAGGTGCGGAAGAACGGCGCGGTCGAGTAGAAGTTGAGCACGCGCGGCATGCCGATGCGGATCCGACGAAGCCGCTCGTGCGCGTCGGAGCGCTGGAACGGACGCATGATCGGCCGGCGCTCGATCTTCAGGATGCCCGGGATCACCTCGAAGTCGCGGATCGGCGTGCCCTGCTTGGGCATCGGCTGCGGCTCGTAGAAGTGCGTGAACACCTTCTTGCCCTCGTAGGTGAGCAAGTTGGGGTACTGCGAGGCGATCTTCTTCTTGGCCGCGACCACCTCCAGCATCGCCTCCTTGCTCTCGACCGTGCCCTTCTCGCAGGAGAACCCGGAGATGTAGCGCGACAAGCTACCGTCGGGCCGCTTGGTGTCGATGAAGGTGCGGCTGCACTCGTTCGGGCAGAAGTGGCAGGTCGTGCTCTCGTCGTTCTTGGTCGTGAACTCGAGCGCGAGCGTGGCGTCGATGCCGATGAAGCGCGAGGTGCCGGTCCGCTCGTAGCGACGCAGCGTCTCCATGGCCGCGCCGATGGCCCCGGCCTCACCGGTGTGCGGGTGCACGTAGACCTCGGCGTCGGGCACCCGCTCCTTGATGTAGTCGACCTGAGCCTTGACCGCGGCGAGGTTGTATTGCGTGCCGCCCTGCAGCACGAACTTGCGCCCGAGCGAGGCGAGGCGGGGGATCTGCACGACGTACTGCCAGACGTTCTTGGGCAGCACCTGCGCGAGCCCGGCCAGCAGCTCCTGCTTCTGGAAGCCCTCTTTCTGGAAGTTGACGCGATCGGTGTCGAGGAACACCGCGCAGCCGTATGAGAACTTGGGCGCGAGCGAGGCCTCGAACGCGTTGTCGGCGTACTCGGTGATCGGCACGCCGAACTGATCGGCCATCGCCTGCAGCAGCATGCCGTTTCCGGCGCTGCAGCTGTTGGAAAGCTTGAAGTTTTGGATGTCCCCGTTCTTCATGAACAGGACCTTGATGTCCTGCCCGCCGATGTCGCAGATCACGTCGACGTCAACATCGTCGAGACCGTGGCGCACATGATGAGCGCCGTGCACTTCTTCGGCGACATCGACGTCATCTGCGACATCGGTGGGCAGGACATCAAGGTCCTGTTCATGCGCAACGGCGACATCAACGGCTTCAAGCTCAGCAACTCGTGCAGCGCCGGCAACGGCATGCTGCTGCAG
>DATLLB010000247.1:0-10200 GCA_035538075.1 Enhygromyxa sp. | reverse complement strand
CTCACCCGACGCGATCCGTGCCGCCAAGCAGCTGTGGAGCCGCGCGCCACAGCTCGACGACGCGGCCGCGCTGCAGCTCGAGACCGAGCTGCAGCTGCCGCTGCTGGGCAGTCGCAATCAGCTGGAGGCCGTCCAGGCTCGCTTCATGAACCGCCCGCCGAAGTTTGAAGATCCCAAGTGATCAACTCGCGGGCTTCAACGTGATCACGGTGAACGTCGCCCCCTGCGGATCGTTGACGACCGCGAAGCGCCCGACCGAGATGTCCGTCGGCGGCACGCAGACCTTGCCGCCGGTCTCCTCGATCTTCCTGCACATGCCATCCACGTCGGCGACCGCGAAGTAGACCATCCAGTGGGCCGGCACGCCCTCCCACATCGGGTCGACCATCGTCATGATCCCGCCGTTGTCGCGCTCGCCGACCTTGAGCATCGTGTAGTCGAAGTCGCCCATCGGCAGCGTCTGGAACGACCAGCCGAGCGTCTTGCCGTAGAAGTCCTTGGCCTTCTCGACGTCGCGCACGTTCAGCTCGTTCCAGCACAAGCAGTTGGGCGTGTTGACCAGCTGCGCGCCGCGATGCATGCCAGGCTGCCAGAGTCCGAACACTGCGCCCTCGGGATCTTGCAGGAACGCCATCGATCCGAACTCCCCGATCTGCAGGGTCGGCACGATCACCTTGCCGCCGGCCGCGAGCGCAGCCGCCTCGACCTTGGCGCAGTCCTCGACCCACGCGTAGCTGTTCCACATCGGCGGCACGCCCTGCGTCTTCATGTCTTCCGACATCTCGCCGATGCCGGCCACCATCTTGCCGCTCTGCATCGCCATCGAGTACGGCATCCCCGAGTCGTCGCTCGGCGTCATCTCCCAGCCGAACAGCTGGCTGTACCAGCGCTTCGCCGCTTCCATGTCGTGCGCGCTGAGATCGACCCAACAGAACACACCTTGCTCGTACGAAACTTCGCTCATCGGATTGGTCTCCAGTTGGCTTCTCGGGCGCGGACCCTAACACCACTCGGATCGGGGTTGTCGTGGCACGGATGAAACGTCGTATGCTCGCCGCATGGGAAGCAGCGGCTGGTCCATCCGCCTCGAGCCCCTCGCCAACCAGACGCCTGCTGCGTGGGCCGAGGTGCGCGAGGCCACGATGCAGTTTCTGTGGGAGACATGGCGCGACGCGCTGCCAAGTGCGCTGCTCGACGAAGCGTGGAACTGGGTGTCACTCGGCGAGGACTCGCTGCTGACGATCGGCGAGCCCGATCAGCCGAGCGACGAGCCCGTCGATCGCATCATGTTCTGGTTCTATCTCTCGGTCGAGTGGCCGTCCGAGCTCGCCGATCACTGGCTGCACATGGCCTTCGCCAGCGGACGCGAGCGGTTCGAGCACGTGTGGTTGCGTGAGCTCGGGTATCGGATCGCAACCGAGTCGAGCTATCCGGAACTCGGCAGCAACCGCTATCGCTTCGCCGCCGTCGAGCAGGTTGACGCGGCCACGCCGATCGAGGGCGGGCCGTGTCAGTGTCCGCTCTGCGTGAACCTGGGGATCTCGCGAACGTGATGACCACGGCAACAGAGCTCTTCGGGGGGACGTGGGTGCTCGTCACCGGGGCCTCTTCCGGGATCGGTGAACAGTTCGCCCGGCAGCTCGCGGCGCATCGCGCCAACTTGGTGCTCACGGCTCGATCGGGCGACACACTCCGTGCGCTGGCCGACGAGCTGGCCAAGGCGCACGGGATCGAGACGGCAGTCGTCGCGGCCGACTTGGGCGCGCCAGGTGGAGCCGTCACGCTCTGCCAGCAGGTGACGCAGCCGATCACGCACCTGATCTCGAACGCGGGATTCGGCACCTTCGGCGAGTTCGCGCAGACCAACCCCGAGCAGCAAGCGGCGATGGTCCGCCTCAACTGCGAGACCGTCGTGGTGCTGGCGCGGCACTTCCTGCCCGCGATGCTCGAGCGCAAAGCCGGCGGGATCATTCACGTGGCCTCGATCGTCAGCTTCATGCCCTCGCCCTTCTACGCCACCTACGGCGCCACGAAGGCGTTCGTGCTGAGCTTCTCGAGCGCGCTCTCGGGCGAGGTGTACGGTAGCGGTGTGCGGGTGATGGCGGTGTGCCCGGGCCCGGTGCCGACCGGCTTTCAGGAAGCGGCAGGCATCACGATGGCGATGACGCCACAGCCGAACATCCTCTCGGCCGCCGAGACGGTGCGCCGCGGTATCTCGGCGTATGTGCGCGGCGACGATGTGTACGTCCCCGGCGTCTACAACCGGCTCTCCACTTGGGCGGTACAAAAGCTCCCACGCCGCATGCTCGTGCGCAGCGTGGCCAAGCTGAGTCGGCGCTACGGCAGCTAATCACACCTGCTGCTTGCGGACCGACCAGACGAACCCGTCGTACCAGAAGTGCATCAGCGACACGCACAGCGTGATCGCCCACAGCCAGTGCACGCTCGGGTCCATGTACTGCACCCAAGTCCCGTAGAGCAGCGCGAGCCCGACGAACAGCGCGAGCGTGAGCGGCTTGCCGATCCGGCTTCCCTCGACTCGCAGCATCCGCTGCATGTTCTTGTGCTCCTGCGCCCACACGATGCCGAAGTACTGCAGCGCGTGGAACAGGTTCATGATGAAGAACGCCTCGCCCCAGCTGTTGAAGCCCCAGGTGTAGAGCGAGGTGATCCCGGTGACGATGTAGAGGAACACCTTCGGCCACGCGACGTTGTGGCCGTCACGCCACATCTCGATCTGCGCGTGGAAGTAATAGGCCAAGAACCCCGCGCCGCCGCCGAGCAGCGCCCAGGTGAAGTAGGCCTGATTGCCGTCCATCCACACCGGCACCTCGGAGAAGAACAGCAGGCCGACGTCGTTGAACTCGTTGAAGTCCTCGAAGTGATCGAGCATCGCCGCGCCGGCGACGATCGGGCCGGCGTAGAGCAGCTGGTTGAGCGCCCAGTCGAGCTTGCGGCCGCGCGACGGATCGTTGCCGGCCTTAGCCTCGTAGATGCGCCCGAACCCGAAGGTCTGCATGCCCGAGTGGTAGACGTCCCAGAACGTGGCGATCACCGAGCAGGCCACGATCACGTAGTTCGAGCTGACCATCGCCGCGAGCAGCAACAGCGGCACCAACGTGAAGCGCAGCTTGTGGAGCTTGAAGATCTCGCGGTTGCCATGGCTGCGCACGAACACCAGCACCAGGTGGGCGTGGATGAACATGCCGATCAGCAGGCCCGACCAGGTCACCTCCCAACCCCACCAGGCGAACGGACGATCGGCGAACGGCGTGCCCGAGATGCCGATGCCGACCAGCAAGGCCAGCAGCGGCGGGGTCAGGAAGAACACCCAGTCGTACCAGGCGCTGACGATGTAGGGCGACTTCTTGCTCCCGCTCATCGCGGAGTGGAGTTTATCAGCATCCCGCTCGCGAACATGCTGTCTCGCTCGGCTCGCACGATCGTCAGCTCCTCGGGCACGAACACTCGTTCCTCCCACGGCGGCTGCTCGCGCGGGGCCTTGTTCATCACGCTGTCGCGATAGCGCGAGTGCGGGAGCCCGAAGAAGTGGCCGAGCTCGTGGCCCATCACCACCTTCGAGCCGATCGCCGAGAGGATGATCCAGCGCTTGTCGGTGTTGCTGCGCTGGCGCCAGTGCACGCCGCGGATCTGCTCGCCGGGGACGTCGACGTCGTCGAGCTGCTCGACGAGGAACATGTGCACGACGCCACGGCTGAAGCGGGGCTTGCCGATCGCGTCACGCTGCTCGCGAGTGGCGATGTGGAGGAACTCGGGCTCGACTCGATCGACGGCGACGATCTGAAAGCCGACGTCGACCGCCTCGAACAACCATGACGCGTGCGCGAGCGCTTCGGCGGCCCACGTCGGCGTCTGCACCGGACCCTCGGTGCCGATCACCACGTGCAGGTGAATGCCAACGCAGCGCGCGCGACCTTCGGCGCACGGCGGCGTTCGATCGACGAAGCACGCGAGCGCAGGCTCGACGTTCGGGTCGAGCATGGCCGGGCACTGCAGGATGCCGAGCAGAACCGGCAGCGCGGCGAACAAGCCGAGCACCCGCACAGCATACGCGCGAAGCCGCGCAATCGCCTACCATGCCTTCACATGGTCGAGGACGACGACGACGTGCCCGACACGCTCCCGGAGGACGAGCCGGTGCCGCCGCAGCCGGTCGCGCAGTCCGAGGACGTCGAGGCGAAGCCGTGGACGATGCCCGGCTCGAGCTTCTGCCCCGAGTGCGGCTGCGAGAACACGGCGAGCGCGGCGGCGTGCGTGCGTTGTGGACGGGTGCTCGATCCGCTGGCGACGGCCGTGCGCGCAACCAGCCCGGCTCGCACGCTGCGTGGCTCGGTGGTCGCGACGGTCGCGGGCATCTGCATGGTCACCGTCGCGTTCGCGTGGCTGCTCGAGCTCTCGCTGCAGCTGTCGGTCCGCGACGTCGTGCGCTTCGACGGCGAGCGCTTGGTCGAGGCGAAGGTGCTGGCCTCGTCGGCGGGGCTGCTGGAGGTGTTCGGGATCGCGGCCGCGTTCGGTGTGGCCGGGCTGGTCGCGGCGCTGGTGTTTGCGGGCCGCTACCTGCGAGAGGTCGTGCTCGGTGCGGTCGCGGGCGTGACCGTGCAGTTCCTGCTGTGGCTGTACATGACCCGCGCCGCGGGTGGACAGCTGCGCACCGATCTGTGGATCGTCGGCGAGGGCTTCGTGATGCGCGGGCCGGCGCCGATCCTGATGGGACAGCTGCTGTTGCTGATGCTGTTCACCGCCATGCTGTTCGCGTTCGCCGGCTGGATCGCGCGCGAGCAGCTGACCGGCAAGGCCACCTGCGTGCACTGCCACACGCCCTACTCGCTGCACCCGACGCCGCCGGTTCGCTGTCCTCGGTGCGACGCCGAGCAGGATCGTGACGGCGTGCAGTGGCCGTGGGTCATGCTGGTCGCGCTCGTGAACACGATCCTGTTCGCGCTGGTGGTCGCGCTGCTGCGCGAGCCGTTGGGCTTCGCGCTCGAGTGTCAGGGCAGCACGATCTCCGACGCCTGCATGAAGGCGCGCGGGAGCGACGACTACACGATCTTCGTGACCTCGATGAGCGCCGATCAGTTCGTGTTCTGGGCGATCGATCAATGGCGCTACCTCGAGCTCACCGCCGTGCTGATGCTGCTCGCGCCGCTGGTGCTGACTTTCCTGGTGAAGCGCGGGTCTCGTGCCTCCGCCGGGGCCTTGGTGCCGCTCAACTGGTTGGCGGCGACCTTCGTGGTGATGATCGTGCTCGCCGACCTCGGCGGCAGCGAGGCCGGGTTCATCTTCTTGATGCGCATGCAGGTGCTCGCGCTGTTCTCGTGGAGCGTCGCCGGAGTGATCGGCGTGCTCGTGGGCGACAAGCTGCGCTTTCGTAAGGGGTCGGCGTATCTGGAGGAGATCGACGACGGCTGATTCGATCGCTCTCGATAGCAGCGCTACGACATCGCTTGGATGACCCGCGACGATCCTCACGCGATTGCTTCTGAATCATCGCTGTCCACGAGCCATCGGGGTCGGGGTGAAATACATCCGACGGCAGCTCCTGGCACTGGGTCTCACCTCGCTCATGCTTCCCGTCGGCTGTGGCGACAACACGCCGAGCGACGGAGAGTCTGCTGGTGATGGCGACTCGACCGGCGACGGTGATGGCGACCCGACCGGCGACGGCGATCCCTCCGACCCGATCTGCGGCAACGGAATGGTCGAGGGTGACGAGGACTGTGACGACGGCAATGACGACAACACCGACGATTGCCTCGACACCTGCGAGGACCCCTCGTGTGGCGACGGCCACGTATGGGTCGGCCACGAAGCGTGCGACGATCAAAACGACGTCGAGTCCGACGACTGCCTGAGCTCCTGCGCGGCTGCGTCGTGCGGCGACGAAGTCGTGTGGGCGGGCCACGAGGACTGCGACGACGACAACGACTTGGCCGGGGATGGATGTGCAGATTGCTCGTTCGAGGCCGACAAGGCGCTGCTGGTCTACACGGGCGCCGCTCAGCAGTTCGCGGTGCCCGACGGCGTGACCACGGTGTTGCTCGAAGTCTGGGGCGGGCAAGGAGGCGAGGCGACCGACAACCTCAATAGCTGCGGCAACAATCCCGACCTCGGCGGCCTGGGTGGCTTCGCGAGCGGTGAGCTCGACGTGACGCCGGGCCAAATCCTGCATGTGTACGTCGGTGGTGCAGGAGCTCCGGGGACCCCGGGCTATAACGGTGGCGGCAACGCTTGCAATTCGTGGTCGAAGTGCGGCACCGGGGGCGGAGCGAGCGACGTCCGGATCGACGGTGAGAGCCTCGACGATCGGGTGATCGTCGGCGGTGGCGGTGGCGGAGCCGAGTACTCGTGCGGAGGTCAGGGCGGTGGCGTGGGTGGTGGGCTCGTTGGCGGCGATGGCATCGGAGGCGATGACGCCAACGCCGACGGCATTGGCGGTGCGCCCGACAGCGGCGGCCTCGCGGGCCAAAATGGTGGTTCACCCGGCGTCTTTGGGGTGGGTGGCACGGGCGCTACGACAGACCGGCCTTTGAGCGGATACCAATCCGGAGGGGGCGGCGGTGGTTGGTACGGAGGCGGCGGCGGTGGACTCAACGGCCACGGCGGCGGCGGATCGTCGTACATCGGGGGCGTCACGAATGGCATGACCGAGCCCGGAGTACGCGAGGGCAACGGCCAGGTTCGAATCAGCTGGGACTGAGACCTAGCCGAGCGTGAGATCGAAGCTGGGTCCGGTGCCCGTGAAGATCAGCGGCTCGACCCGACGACAGCGCTCGTCGATGATCCGCAGCTCGATGCCCGACAGCTCGAGCATCAGCCCGAGCGCACGCATGTAGAGATCGTCGACGTCGAAGTGCGGATCGGGGAACACCCGCGGATCGGGCCGAAAGTGCACGGTCGTGCGCGTGTGCGTGGAGGAGGCGTGCTCGCGTCGGAGCCCGCACTCCGCCTCGCCGCGATAGAACGCCTGTCGCCAGGTCTCGTGCGCGAGGCAGACCTCGAGCCGACACCAGTGACTGAGCGCGCAGGTGACCACGGGCGCGGCGAAATTCTGGGTCAGGATGATCTCGCCCTCGGGCGAGCGTCGCAGCCACGGCCAGCGCTGCAAGCCTGCAGAGGCGCGCGCGGGCGGATAGCCGGGACCTTCGTGCGTGACCGAAGCGGATCCGTCCTCGCGCAGACGGACCTCGATCGCCTCGCAGCGACCATCGATCGCGTCATCGAGCGCGAACGCCATCGCGCCCTCGAGCATGGTCCCGAGCGCGGCCGGGCGCCGACAATCCCCGACCGAGCGGGACGGGTTGGCGCGAATGTTGGCGATGATCCGCGGTCGCTCGCGCGGCGACTTCGGCTGGCTGCTCACCCACTCGCCCACGCGCGAGCGCTCGAGGTCGGCCGGCAGCTCGTCGCGCAAGTGTTGGCGCAGACGCCCGTCGATCGCCGCTTTGAGCAGGTCGGTGACGCCACGCACCGCGAGCGAATCTAGCAGCCCCGCCGCGGACGGGAACGTCTGCTTCGAGTACTCGATCGTGATCGAGCGCGAAAATTGCCAGAGCGTGATTACGAAAACCGCTTCGCGCCCGCGACGATCGCCTCGACCACCGAGGGATCGGCGAGCGTCGAGATGTCGCCGAGCTTGTCCGGCTCGCCCTCGGCGATCTTGCGAAGGATCCGGCGCATGCACTTGCCCGAGCGCGTCTTCGGCAGGCCGGGCACGAACTGCACGCGATCGATGCGAGCGTGGGCGCCGATCGACGCGCGCACGGCCGCGTGGGCCTGCTCGATCGCGCTGGCCTCGTCGACGCTGGCACCCGGTTGCAAGACCACGTACGCATGCACGCCTTGGCCCTTGACCGCGTGCGGAAACCCGACCACGGCCGCCTCGGCGATCACGTCGACGGCGATCAACGCCGCCTCGAATTCGGCCGTGCCCATGCGGTGACCGGAGACGTTGAGCACGTCGTCGACGCGGCCGGTGATCCAGTAGTAGCCGTCGCTGTCGCGTCGGCAGCCGTCACCGGTGAAGTAGCGGCCCGCGAACGTGCCGAAGTAGGTCGAGACGTAGCGCTCGTGATCCCCCCACACCGTGCGAGCGATGCCGGGCCACGGGTGATCGAGGCACAGCCGACCCTCGCCGGGGCCGATCAGCGTCCGACCCTCGCCGTCGACCAGCGCAGGCAGGATGCCCGGCAACGGCAAGGTCGCCGAGCCGGGCTTCTGCGGCGTGACCGGGGCGATCGGCGTGATGGCGTGACCACCCGTCTCGGTCTGCCACCAAGTGTCGACCACCGCACAGCGACCCTTCCCGACCACGCGGTGATACCAAGTCCAGGCCGCAGGATCGATCGGCTCGCCGACGGTCCCGAGCACGCGCAGGCTCGACAGATCGTGCTTTCGGACCGGCGCTTCACCGTGTGCCGCCAGGGTCCGCAGCGCGGTCGGTGCTGTATAGAAGATCGTGACCTTGTGGCGGGCGACCAGATCCCAATAGCGATCGACGTCGGGATAGGTGGGGATCGACTCGAACATCAAGCTGGTCGCGCCGTTGCACAGCGGTCCGTAGACGATGTAGCTGTGCCCGGTGACCCAGCCGATGTCGGCGACGCAGGCATAGACGTCGTTCTCACGCAGATCGAAGGTGATCGCGTGGGTGTAGGCGACCCAGGTCAGGTAGCCGCCGCAGGTGTGCACGAGCCCCTTCGGACGACCGGTCGAGCCCGACGTGTAGAGGATGAACAGCGGATCTTCGGCCGCGCAGACCGTCGCCTCCCGCTCCGGGGGCTGGCCATCCACCACCTCGTGCCACCAGATGTCGCGGCCAGCCTGCATCGCCACCTCGACGTCGGGGTCGCGGCGAAACACCAGCACCTTGGCCACCCCATGCTCGCCTTCGAGCGCCGCGTCGCAGGTCTGCTTGAGCGGGATGTCCTTGCCGCCGCGCTTGCCCACATCCTGGGTGATCACCAGCGTGGCGCCGCAGTCCCGAATGCGGTCACGCAGCGCCTCGGCCGAAAACCCACCGAACACGACCGAGTGTGTGGCCCCGAGTCGGGCACAGGCCAGCATCGCAATCGCGGCCTCGGGCACCATGCCCATGTAGATGACCGCTCGCTCGCCCTTGTCGAGCCCGAGCTGCGCGAGCGCGTTGGCACAGCGACACACGGCCGCGTGCAGCTCGCGATAGGTCAGCGTGCGTACGTCACCCGGCTCGTCGCCTTCCCACAGAATCGCGGTTTTGTCGGCCCGATCCTCGAGGTGCCGATCGAGGCAGGACTCGGTCACGTTGAGCAGACCATCGCCAAACCACGCGATCGGGTTCTCGCGCACGCCCCAAAAGTCGCCCTCGAGTCCGCGGGTCGGCGGCCTCCGCCAGCGCAGCCGCTGCTTGGTCTGCGCCAGCCAATAGCCGCTCGGATCGGCCTCCGCCCGGGCCCAGTGCTCGCGGTAGGCGGGCAGGTCGGGGATTGGCGAGGTGCTGCCCTCGCGGACGCGGTCGTCGACGTCGTAGATGTCGGGGCGTTCGGCCGAGCTCATCGCGTTCGATGGTCGACCAACTCGCCGCGTTGCTCAACCGAGATCATGCGGCCGCCGCGCTGAGGTGCCAGTGTTGCCATCCGGGTTCGGCTCAATCGAAACACTCAGAAGGATCGAATCCGCGCATTGTGTGCAAAACAATTCCAGATTGGCGATCTCGGTTTCGTGATAAGGGTGCCGACATGATGCTTCGCCGCGTGTTCGATCGGAAGAACGGTAGCCTTGTCTTTGTATCCCTCGGTTTCTTGATCGCCTCGTGTGTGGACGATTCCACTTCGCGGGATGTGGTGACCGATTCGGGGACCTCCGACCAAGACACGATCGGAGACGGCGACGGCGATCCGACCGGCGACGGTGATCCGACCGGCGACGGCGATCCCACCGGCGATGGCGATCCCACCGGCGACGGCGATCCGACCGGCGACGGCGATCCGACCGGTGATGGCGATCCTTCCGGCGATGGTGACGGCGACGGCGATGGTGACGGCGATCCCGGCGCGGTCTGTGGCAACGGCGTGGTCGAGGGCAGCGAGCTCTGTGACACCGGCGACCTCGGCGGGGCCAGCTGCGAGACCGAGGGCTTCTTCGGCGGCGGCCTGACCTGCTTGGCCGATTTCTCGGGCTTCGACACCAGCACCTGCACCGATT
>DATLLB010000246.1:0-8916 GCA_035538075.1 Enhygromyxa sp. | reverse complement strand
GAGCATGAAGGACCTCGCCAGCCAGTTCAGCGGCGAGTTCCTGCTCGCCGGCCACTACGAGCCGGCGGCCGTGGCCCTGCAGCTCGGCCTCAAGGACGACAGCGCGTGGGCGGCCGTCGCCACCGAGTTCGAGCCGGTCCTCGGCGAGCTGCAAAAGGAGCTCGGCAAGGAGCTGCAGATCCCGGGCGGCGAGTGGTCGATCGGCATGGTCGACATCCCGGTCGGCGACAAGACCGTCAAGGCCATCCACGCCGGACTCACGGGCGTGCCCGAGGCCGACGTGCTCGCGCAGCTCACCGGTCTGACGATCGACGGCTGGGCGTTCGCGGCCAACGGCGCGATGCACCTCGCGCTCGGAGCCAGCCCGGAGGCGATCGGCCACCTCGCGGCCGCCAACGTCGACGGCCCGAGCCCCGGCCTGCAGGCCTACCTCCCGGCGCCGCTGACGTCGGCGCTGGCGTCCAGCCAAGTCAGCTTCGTCGCTCACTTCCCGCTCGACGCCCTGCACAGCCCGCAGACGCGCGAGCTCATCAACACCGCGCTGAAGAACGTCGAGGAGGTCAAGCCCGACGTCGTGCTCGCGTTCTTCGATCTCGCCTCGCCGCTGTCGAGCGGCACGATGTGGACGACGCAGAGCGACGGCAAGCTGCAGCTCCACATGGCGATCCAGGGCATCGGTCACCAGGCCGATGACGAGGGCAAGGCTGCGCTCGCGGCTGCGGTCGCGGTCGCGGGTGGTGGCGATCCGGCCGCCAGCTACGGCGCGCTCGTCAGCCAGTTCCCGAACTCGCCGCGGCTCGCGACCTACAAGATCCGCGCGGGCCAGACTCAGGCCGCGTTGGTGGCCTCGGGCGTCGGGGCCATCGTCGCCGCGGGTGCGCTCGCGTACCCGGTCATGTCCGGCGCCCGCAACGAGGAGATTGCGAAGGAGCTCGACATCGAAGACGGCGCGGCCGAGAAGGCCAAGGAAGAGTCGAAGAAGCCGCCCAAGAAGCCCAAGCCGAAGCCGAAGCCCGAGCCGGAGCCGGAGCCCGAGCCCGACGTGCAGCCTGATCCCACGCCGGATCCGACTCCCGATCCCACGCCGGATCCGACGCCCGATCCCACGCCCGACCCCCAGCCGGTCAACCCCGACGGTCGGCCGAAGCCGCCGCCGATCATCCCCGATGGCAGCAGCAAGCCGCCGCGGTCCAAGTAGTCCGATCGGTCTTGCAGAAACGGCCGCCGGTTTCTCCGGCGGCCGTTTCCTTTTAAGCTGCCGAACTCTCTCACGTGCCCGTGAGAGTCCAAGCGAGCCTCACGCATCAACAACGCCGAATGCGCCGAAGTCCAGCACTGCTCGAAATCGGCGTCGATGAGGTCATCCGCACCAGATATCACCGCGTGCACCTCGTGGGTTGACAGCCGCGGCGAGCCCAGACATGGTGCGTCTGCAATTCAAACTCGAACGTGAGAGTGAGAGTTCATCGTGGGAGACGGCGCGACCAACACCTCGACTCCGGCACCCGGCTCCAAGGGCCAGGGCCTCAAGAAGCGGATGAAGATCGGTCAGCTCGCGCGCAAGACCGGCAAGACCGTCCGCGCCCTGCACCTCTACGAGGAGCTGGGTCTGCTGGCGCCGGAGCGATCGGACGGCGGCTTCCGCCTGTACGGCCCCGATGAGCTCGCGCGCGTCTACTGGATCAGCAAGCTGCAGGACATGGGCTTCAAGCTCAACCAGATCCGCGGCCTGCTCGACGCCGTGGCCGCCTCCAACTCGGCGCCCGAGGCGATGCATGGTGTGCGCGAGCTGTTTCAGAGCAAGCTCCGCGACACCCGTGAGCAGATCCAGAAGCTGCTGCAGCTCGAGCGCGACATCGCCGAGAGCCTCAGTTATCTCGAGGCGTGCCGCGGCTGCGCGGAAGCAACGACGAAGTCCTGCGCCGAGTGTGGCGAGGAGCGTCACGGTGGTATCCCCGAGCCCAAGCTGGTCTCGGGCATCCACCTCAACCGCGGCCTCGACGGCCCTGCGACCCCGACCGGCAACCCGACCCCCGGCAACCCGGGTCCTTCGGAGAACTAGACCAACCATGAGCATCGAGACGCCCATCTACATGGACTACGCCGCGACCTGCCCGGTCGACGAGCGTGTGGTCCAGGCGATGTTGCCCTACTTCACGACTCACTTCGGCAACGCGGCGAGCCGCACCCACGCGTTCGGCTGGGCCGCCGAGGAAGCGGTCGACAAGGCCCGCAAGCAGATCGCCAAGGTCATCAACGCCGACGCCAAGGAGATCACCTTCACGAGCGGCGCGACCGAAGCCAACAACCTGGCGATCAAGGGCGCCGTCGAATTCCTGCAGGGCCAGGGCAATCACATCATCACGTGCGTGACCGAGCACAAGGCGGTCATCGACACCTGCAAGCACCTCGAGCGCCACGGCTGCGAAGTCACCTGGTTGGGCGTCGGCACCGACGGGCTCATCGACCTCGACGAGCTCGCGGCTGCGTTTCGGCCGGAGACGATCCTGGTCAGCATCATGACCGCGAACAACGAGACCGGCGTCGTCCAGGACGTCGCCGCGATCGGTCGCATGTGTCACGAGCGCAAGGCCCTGTTCCACACCGACGCGGTCCAGGCCTTCGGCAAGATCCCGGTCGACGTCGAGGCCATGAACATCGACCTGCTGAGCATCTCGGCCCACAAGATCTACGGGCCCAAGGGCGTCGGTGCGCTGTACGTTCGCCGCCGGCGTCCACGGGTTCGCATCGCGCCGCAGCTGCACGGCGGCGGCCACGAGCGAGGCAACCGCTCGGGCACGCTCGCGGTGCCGCTGATCGTCGGCTTCGGCGAGGCCGCCGAGATCGCCGCGCGCGAGCTGCCGGAGGAGTCCAAGCGGATCCTCGGGCTGCGCGAGTACATGCGTGAGCGGCTCGTGTCCGAGGTCCCGCACGCGATCGTCAACGGTACGCTCGAGCGCCACCTGCCCGGAACCCTCAACATCTCGTTCGCGTACGTCGAGGGCGAGTCGTTGCTGATGGGCCTCAAGGAGGTCGCGGTCTCGTCGGGCTCGGCCTGCACCTCGGCCAGCCTCGAGCCCAGCTACGTGCTGCGGGCGATGGGCCTCAACGACGAGCTCGCGCACTCGAGCCTGCGCATCACCATCGGTCGCTTCACCACGCGCGAGGAGGTCGACTATGTGGTCGACCGCATCCGCGACAACGTCGAGCGCCTGCGGGCCATGTCTCCGCTGTGGGAAATGGTCCAAGATGGCATCGACCTCTCCACCATCGAGTGGACGGCGCACTAGCCTTTCAAGACGGAGCACACGACATGGCGTACAGCGACAAGGTCATCGACCACTACGAACACCCCCGCAACGTCGGCTCGCTCGACAAGGACGACGACAGCGTCGGCACCGGCATCGTCGGCGCGCCGGCCTGCGGCGACGTGATGAAGCTGCAGATCCGGGTCGAGGGCGACGTGATCACCGACGCCCGCTTCAAGACCTACGGCTGCGGCAGCGCGATCGCCAGCTCGAGCCTGGTCACCGAGTGGGTCAAGGGCATGAAGATCAGCGACGCGATGCAGATCAAGAACAGCCAGATCGCCGAGGAGCTGTCGCTGCCGCCGGTCAAGATCCACTGCTCGGTGCTGGCCGAGGACGCGATCAAGGCCGCGATCGCCGACTACCAGAAGAAGCAAGGCATCACGTCGCAAGACGCCGCCGAGTGAGGCAGACTCCCGCCACCGCCAAGGCTTTTGGCCGATGCACGCGCAAATGTCCCAGCAAGAGCCCTCGACGCCGACCCTCAACGCGACTGCGGAGACTGCGGAGCGACCCAAGCTCATCGTCACCCGCGCGGCCGCGGAGGTCATGCGCGAGCAGCTCGACAAGCGTGGCAGCCCCGACGCGGCGATCCGCTTCGGCATCCGTGGCGGTGGCTGCACCGGCTACAGCTACGTGTTCGAGTTCAGCGACAAGCCACCGCGCAAGAACGACCACGTGATCGAGGCCGAGCTCGGCGTGCGCGTGCTCGTCGATCCCAAGAGCATGATCTACCTCGATGGGACCACCATCCACTTCGAGCGAGGGATCCGCGGGCACGGCTTTCAGTTCGACAACCCCAACGTCAAGAGTGACTGTGGCTGCGGAGAATCAGTCAGCTTCTGACGGTCCCGAGCTCGAGCCCGAGTCGGGCGAAGTGGTCGAGCGACGGATCGAAGGGCTCGAGCGTGGTTGGAAGCTCGATCGTGACGCGCTCGAGCGGCGCTACCTCGAGCGCTCGCGTCAGGTTCACCCCGATCGCTTCGTCGGCGCCGACTCGGGCACGCGGCGGGCCGCGCTGGAGCACAGCTCGGCGGTCAACACGGCCTACCGCACGCTCCGCGATCCGGTCGCGCGCGCGGAGTACCTGGTCAAGCTCGGCGGCGTCGATCTCGACTCCAGCGATCCCCACACCGGGGCGCCGCGACCCGAGCAGAGCTTCCTGATCGAGATGATCGAGCGCCGCGAGCAGCTCGAAGATCTGACGCCTACCAGGCGCGACGCGCTGCGCGACGCGATCGAGGCGGAGATCGACGAGATCTTCGATCGCGCCCTCGCGGCGATCGGGCGCGGCGACGTCCGGGCGGCCGCAGCCGCGCTGGTCCATCGGCGCTATCTCGAGCGCTTCCTGAACGAAGTCTCCAATGGCTGAGAGCATCGACATTGCTGGCGGCGCGCTCTTTCAGATCGCCGAGCCGGACAACGGACCACGCAAGACCAAGCGCAAGGTCGGCCGAGCGATCGGCATCGACCTCGGGACCACGCACAGCCTGGTTGCGATCGCGCCCAACGGCGCGCCGCCGCGGGTGCTGCTCGACGAGCACGGCGAGGCGCTGCTGCACTCGGTCGTCTCGTACGCCGACGACGACGAGCCGGTGGTCGGCCGCGAGGCCCAGGCCCAGGCGATCGAGCACCCCGAGCAGGTGCTGTCGAGCATCAAGCGCTTCATGGGCCGCGGTCCCGGCGACATCGACTTCCAGCATCCCTACCGGCTGGCCAGCGACGAGCACATCGTGCGCATCAACGTCGCGCGCCCCGGCGACGCGCCGCGCTGGGTCACCCCGGTCGAGGTCTCGGCGCGGATCCTCGAGGCGCTCGAGCAGCGAGCCTTCGACGAGATCGGCGAGGTCGGCGGAGCGGTGATCACCGTGCCTGCGTACTTCGACGACGCGCAGCGGCAAGCCACCAAGGACGCCGGTCGCATCGCCGGGCTCGAGGTCTATCGCCTGCTCGCCGAGCCGACCGCGGCCGCGCTCGCGTACGGGCTCGATCGTCAGGGCCGTGGCGAGCACGGCGAGGGGCTGTTCGCGGTCTACGATCTCGGCGGCGGCACCTTCGACATCTCGATCCTGCGCCTGCGCGACGGCGTGTTTCAGGTGCTCGCGACCGGCGGCGACTCTGCGCTCGGCGGCGATGACTTCGATCGTGCGCTCGCAGCCTGGCTGCTCGAGCGAGCCGACATCGCGCAGCCGAGCCCGGCGCAGCGGCAAGAGGTCATGAAGGCCGCTCGCGCGGCCAAGGAGGCGCTGAGCTCGAGCGACGAGACCACCGTCGCGCTGCCGCTGTCCGGCCTCGCCTCGACCCCGCTGACCCGCGCGCAGCTCGAGGAGCTGATCGCTCCGCTCGTGCAACGCACGATCCGCGCGAGCCGGGCCACGCTCAAGGACGCGGGCGTCGACAAGCGCGAGCTCGACGGCGTGGTGCTGGTCGGCGGCTCGACACGAGTGCCGCTGGTCCGCGCCGAGGTGAAGAAGGCGTTCGGTCTCGAGCCGCTCGCCGACATCGATCCCGACAAGGTCGTCGCCTACGGCGCGGCGATCCAGGCCGACATCTTGTCCGGCAGCGAGCGCGAGGGCGTGACGCTGCTCGACGTGGTCCCGCTGAGCCTCGGGCTCGAGACCATGGGCGGGATCGTCGAGAAGATCATCCCACGCAACGCGACCATCCCGATCTCGGCGCGGCAGGTGTTCACCAACTACTCCGAGAAGCAGACCGGGATGAGCATCCACGTGGTCCAGGGCGAGCGCGAGCTGGCCAAGGACTGCCGCAGCCTGGCCCGCTTCGAGCTGCGCGGCATCCCTCGCCTGCCGCCCTCGATGGCGCGCGTCGAGGTCACCTTCGAGCTCGACGCCGACGCGCTGCTGACCGTCACCGCGCGCGAGCTGATGACCGGCGTCAAGCAGTCGATCGAGGTCAAGCCGACCTACGGGCTGTCGGGCGAAGAGGTCGATCAGCTGGTGATGGACAGCCTCGATCACGCGCGCGAGGACTTCGCCGCTCGCAACCTCGCCGAGGCTCGCGTCGAGCTCGGCCGGGTCGCGCTCGCAGTCCGCACTGCGCTCGCCGAGGTCGGCGACGTCGAAGGCATGCTCGCCGCCGAGGAGCGCGAGGCCATCGTCGCCGCGCTCACCGAAGCCGAACTGTTGATGGAGGCCAGCGAGGCCGAGCAGGTCAACGCCGCGCGCGAGCACCTCGAGCACGTGTCCGAGCCCTTCGCCCGCCGCCGCATGGAACGAGCCCTGCGTGCGGGCATGGCCGGCAAGACGCTCGCCGAGATCGAGGCCGCGCTGGCTGAAGAAGAGCAGCTCGAGGCCCGCCGCGGCGCCCACTCTCCAGAGGTGATCGAGTAATGCCCAAAGTCATCTATCGCGGGGGACCCGACGGGGAGCGCACGGTCGAGGCCAAGAAGGGTCAGAACCTGCTCGAGATCGCCGAAGAGAACGACGTGAAGATGGGCTCCGCCTGCGGGGGCGTGTGCGCGTGCTCGTCGTGCCACTGCTACATCCTCGCGGGCGCCGACTCGCTCGAGGAGCCGACCGAGAAGGAAGAGGACCGCCTCGACATGGCCTTCGACGTGCGGCCGACCTCGCGGCTCGGCTGTCAGGTCGAGGTCGGCGACGAGGATCTCGTCGTCGAGCTCTCGCAGGAGTCGGTCGAGGTGTGGTTCAACGAGCACCCCGAGGCGCGTAAAGACCGCGAGTAGCGGCCCGATCGTCCCTTACGGGGAACGGAATTCAGTTGGCGACGGGTTTTCACGTCCCGATCGAAACAGTTTCAGTTCGACGACGGCCTGGCCCGCCTCGCAAGTGAAGTGCTTCAGTTGGAGGGCGCGATTTCGCGCTGGCAAACTGAAGTCGTTCCGTTGGGGGGCGCGATTTCGCGCTGGCAAACTGAAGTCGTTCAGTTGGAGGGCGCGATTTCGCGCTGGCAAACTGAAGTCGTTCGGTTGCGGAGCCTGGGTCGCCCGCTCGCGAAGCGAACCCCTTCGCTCGAGCCCCGCGATTTCGCGCTGGCAAACTGAACCGCTTCGCTCGAGCCTTGCGATCTTGCGCTGGTCGAGCTCGACCGCTCGACGATCACTTTGCCGGAGCGAGCGCCGAGCCGAACGCCGTCAGTGCGAGATGGTGGGCCTGCGCGCGATCGCTGGCGGCGGCCGCATGGTCGCCGCGGCGCTCGTGCAGGCTCGCCCGGACCTCGAGCATCTTCAGCAATAGATCGGGCGCGAGCAGCTGCTCTGATGCGAGCCGATCGATCGCGGCGTCCAGCAACATCGGAGGCGCTGCAGGCTCGTCGAGCAGGGCCAGTCGACCGGCGAGCAGCCCCAGCTCGCCGCGCGCGTCGGGCTCGTTGGCAGGCAGCAGCGCGTCGGCATAGTCGATCAGCTGCGCCGCACGACTGTGCGTGGCCGTTCGCTCGCGCACGTCGGTCGGCGCCTCGACGCCCTCCAGCGTGGCGAGCTCCAGCTCGATCAACGCCAACCACGCCAACCCGGCCAGGCTCGGCTCGCTGCTGGTCGCCTCCGCGGCTGCAGCGTGCAGGCGAGCCTCGGCCTCCGCTCGATCGCCGCGCTTGGCCGCGGCACGACCGAGCAGCAGCGCCAGCTCGGGATCACCGTCGGCCTCGCTGCCCACTCGCGCGAGCAACTCGCTCGCGACCGGCTCGTCGAGCAGCGCGAGCGCCAGCTGCAGCTCGATCCGCGCGGCGCTCTGGGCCTCGTCAGGCACCGCTCGATCGTCGGCAGGCGCCGCTCGATCGATGCACTCGCTCGGATCCCCGAGCGCGCGCACGGCCGCGAACGGTCGCAGCGCGAGCCCACGCAGCCACGCCGGATCGCCACCATCGTCCGCGAGCCGGACGAGCGCGCGCACAGCCTCGCGCTGCTCGACCAGACACGCCTCGCGCATGCTCTGCAGACGCTCGGTCAGCCGCTGCGCTCGACGATCCCGACACAGCTGCGCGCTGGCTTCGGCCCAGCGCTGCGCGTGCTGATCGAGGCCCTCGACCACGCGCTGGCCCGCGAGCCGCGGCGCGCCCTCGACCGCATCGAGCCGCGTCTGCAGCCGGGTGCTCGCCTCGACGTTCCAGTCCTGCGTGATCGCATCACCCGCGTCATCGCAAGCATCGGGCGCCGGCTCGGGCCACAGCGCGACCGCGAGCCCAACCACCGCCGCGACGCCCACGACCGCGCCGGCGATCCGAACCCGTCGCTGTCGCAGCTGCTCCGGCGAGCGCTCGAGCGCGGCCAGCAGCGCGTCCATGTCGGGGAAGCGCTGCGCCGGATCACCCGCCAACCCGCGCAGCACGATCGCATGAATCCACTCGGGCACACGCGCGCGCGCGTCGGCGGGCAGCTCGACGATGCGACTCTCGACGATCGCCAGCGCGACCGTCAGCCGGTTGTTGCCGCGAAACGGCCGAACGCCATAGAGCGCCTCGAACAGCGAGACGCAGAACGAGAACAGATCGCTGCGCGCATCGACAGGCGCGCCGCGATGCTGCTCCGGGGACATGTATGCGGGCGAGCCCATCGCCTTCGAGGTGTTGGTGAGCGAGCCGTCGATCGTGGTCTCGCGCGACTTCGCGATGCCGAAATCGAGGAGCTTGATGA
>DATLLB010000245.1:0-3839 GCA_035538075.1 Enhygromyxa sp. | reverse complement strand
GTCGGCGAGCTCGTAGGCGAGCTTCGCCGTCACGCGCACGACGTCGTCGCGCTCTTCCAGATAGACCCGCGGCTCGCGACGGGCGATCGCAGCCGCACCAACGGCGACCGGTGCGGGGACCTCGATCGGGATCGGGGCGCGAGCGAGGATCGTGCGGGCGAGCTCGTCGAATTCGCCGGCCGCGAGCACGACCGCATCGCCGCCGCCGACCATGCGATCGAGCAGGTGCGTGGGGATGTCGGGCGCGAGCGGTCGCAGCACACCGTCGGTGGTGAGCACGATCGAGGGCTCGAGCTGCCAGTGATCGAGCACGCCCTCGCGCCAGCGTGCGGCGATGCGAGCGTCGTCGTGGGCCTCGACGCGCAGGGTCGGTCGCCAGGGGGTGTTCGAGGCGGTGATCGAGCGGGCATTCCAGCGCAGGTCGATGTGCTCGTTGGGCACTGATAGCGCGCCGAGGAGTTCGTGGGCCAGCCATGCGCGCAGCCGCGGGGCTCGACGGGCGAAGGCATCGAGGCCGCGCAGCTCCTTGAGCTGGGCGATCAGATCGAACACGCGCAGCTGCTCGTCGCTCGGTCGGACCTTGGCCAGCAGCTTCTCGCGAGTCGTGGGCGCGCGGGTGGGCTTGAGCCAGCCGTCGCCGCGCTTGTTGGCGCAGATCAGCGCGAGGTCGAGATCGAAGCCGAGCAGGTAGCCGCCGCTCGGGTACACGTCGATCACGAAACGACACGCACGATCGCTGCGCGGCTCGACCACGGGCGGCGCTCCGGTGGGCTCGCGCGGGCGCTGGCGCAGGAGGTAGTCGAGCTCGAGCGACCAGCACGGCCGCTCGAACAGCTCGCGGCTCTCGGGGCGACGCCACAGCTCGAGCACGATCAGCGCGGCTCGGTGCTCGCAGAACTGCTCGCGGTCGTGGGTCGAGCACAGGCAGCGGGCGTCGAGCCGAAACCACAGGCCTTCGCCGTCGGGCAGCGTGAGCCAGTGGTCACGGGCCCAGTCGCGGATCTCCAGCTGAGCGCCCGCGACCAGCTCGGGCACACGGGCGAGCTGCTCGTCCTCGAGCCGGCCGCGGTGGGACAGCCAGGCCAGCAACGCCCGAACGCGCTCGGGGGTCAGCTGCTCGGGCGGCGGGCGATCGAGCGTGGGCACGCAGGATCGTGTTAGCCCGGCGCTTCACGTGCAGTCCAGCATCGACGGCGCGGGACCTCCGGCTTTAGGATGTACGCGATGACCGTCCTCGCCGATCCCGAAGCCTTGCTCGGAGATCTCGCCCATTCGCCGTCCAGCAACGAGCTGCGTGAGCGCGCGGCGCTGGCGTTGAGCGAGCGAGGTCGTCACCGCGAGGCCGTCGAGGTGCTCGCGGCGCTGACCAACCTCACCGCGCACGACGGGCCGACGCTGCCGTGTCTGTGCCGTCGCTGTCTGGATCCCGAGCGCGTCGAGGCTGACGCCGACGGCATTCGCTTCACGCGGCGCTTCGCGGTCGCGTACGGGCGGGTGCTCTACTACTGGGCGCCGATCGACATCGCCGACAGCCCGGGGCTGCAGCGATCGGTTCGTGCTCGTCTTCACCGCCGGCTCGAAGGCCGGGACAAGTGATTCATGCCTGAGACTCGCGTTGCTCTGTACTCCCGGCGTAGCCCGATCGAGCGTGGCTGCGGTGATGCGTTGGTCGACTTGCTCGACGCCGATCCGATCCTGCGTCGCTATGCGGTGGATGGGGTCGAGCTCGATCGCGTGGGGCTCTACGCCTTGCGCGAGCGTCTGCTCGAGGACAGCCACGCGCCGGTGCGACTGGCCGCCGGAGAGCGGCTGGCTCGGGCGGGGGCTTCGTTGCTCGACGAGGGCGTGCCGACGCGCGCGGAGGTGGTTGGATGGTTGGTCGAGGCGCTCGCGGATGCGATGCCGAGCGTGCGCGAGGTGGCCTGTCGGGCGCTGGCTCGGCACGCGTCGCTCGAGCACGGCTGTGCGGAGCAGCTCGCTCGCCGGGTGCTCGAGGATCCGGTCTGGTGGGTGCGTCGGGCGGCCGCGCGTGCGCTCGCGGCCGTGGCTGGCGAGGCGGCGATCCCTGGGTTGATCGCCGGGCTCGAGGATCCGTTTTGGCGAGTGCGGCACGGGATCGTGCAGGCGCTGGAGCTGATCGTGACGCGCTCGTCGAGCGACGAGAGCGAGCGCGAGCGGCTGCGCGTGCGCACGCTGGAAGCCGGGGCAGGGCTGGAGGAGGCCGCTCGCGCGGCGCTGGCCTATCTAGCGAGCGGCTGGCCCGAGGGCGAAGACGAGGTGCCGGAGGTGCTCGGGATCATTCGCGATCCCGGGGCGGGGCTCGAGCTCAGCGACGCTGATCCGGCGGTGGTCACCGCTCGGCTGCATGCGGCTGGGCATGTCGATCCGGCGTCGTTGATCCCGCTGCTGGCGGAGTCGCACGAGGCGTTGCGCGAGGAGGCTTCGCGGCGGCTCGCTGCGCTGGATGATCCGAGCTGCTTGGAGCCGGCGCTCGCGTGGTTGGAGGATCCGCGGATTCCCAATGCGCCTGCGGCAGTGCGGGCGCTGCTGCGGAAGCTCGGCGGGCGGGCGAGGGGACTGGCGGAGCAAGCGTTGAAGTTTGGGCGGCCGGGCGGGCTGGTGTGGGCTGCGGAGTGGATCGCCGATCACTCGGCGGAGGCGCTGCACGGGCGGCTGTTCAAGCAGCTCGGTCATCCGCGGGCGAGCGTGCGGGCGGCGATCGTGGGTGCGGTCGGGCGGCTGCTGGTGCGCGAGCGCGGGCGCGATCAGGCGCTGCGTGGGTATTTATTTGCGGCGTTGCGAGACGACGCGCGCGAGGTTCGGGACGCGGCGGTGCTCGGGTTGCTCGAGGCGCGGGTGATCGAGCCTTCGCTGAGCGACGTGGACGTCTCGGATGCCGTGCGCGCACGAGTGTTGCTGGCGTGCGGGAGCGCCGAGGCGTGCACGGATGCGCTGGGGGATCGGAGCGCGGTCGTGCGGGCGGCTACGGTGGTGCGGCTGCGATCGCTCGAGTGTCTTGGCGTGGATGCTCGGGCGCGCGCGCTGAGTGATGGCGATCCGTGGGTGCGTGCGGCTGCGATCGATCTCGACGCTGCGATCGCGGTGTTCACCGCCGCGGACGAGCGCGACGCGAGCGTGCGCCGAGCTTCGGCGCGCACGCTCGTGAGCGCCCGGGCTTCGCTGCCGGCGGAGCTCACCGAGGTGTTGCTCGAGCAGCTGCGTCAGGCCGACGATCCGTGGCTGCGCGCGCGAGCGGCCGATCTGGTGGATGCTGAAGATCCGAGCGACGAGGAGGTCGCGGGGCTGCTGCTGGCGACGCGGGACAAGGCGGCGATGGTGCGACTCGCTGCGGCGGCGCGGCTCGACGTGGTGCCTTCGCTCGCGGATCGGATCGAGCGCGCGCTGGCGGAGCGTGGTGATCCCGAGCTCGCGATCGCAGCGTGGTCGCGGCTGGTCGTCGCGCTGGATCCCGAGCAGGCGCGCGCGCGTCTCGAGCGTGCGCTCGCAAGTGAGCTCGACGAGCAGGTCCGCGCGCACATGGGCGAGCTGGCGGTGCTGTTCGGCGCCGAGCCGCCGGCTGCGATGCTCGCGTCGATCGAGATCGTCGAGCGTGCGCCGACTCGTCCGGTCGCGAATGTGGCCCGACGTGCGCTCGGCCGCTCGGGCCTCGAGCTCGCGCCGTTGATCGTCTCGGGCGCGTTCTCGTTGACGCCGTCTTCGCTCGCGCTGGCGGCCGAGCGGGGCGTGGACACCTACTTCTGGGAGCCGCGCGGGCGAGCGGACCCAGAACAGCAAGAACAGATCGATGCAGTCACGCCGCAGCCGTCGACGCGCGGTCT
>DATLLB010000244.1:0-11239 GCA_035538075.1 Enhygromyxa sp. | reverse complement strand
CGCCCCTGCCGGCCACGTCGACGCTCTTGCCGTTGGCGAAGATCTCGAAGCAGCCCTCGAGCACGACGTACATCTCGGGCACGTCGTCGTCCTCGTGCAGGATCACCTCGCCCTCGTCGACCTCGCGCACGGTCCCGCGGGCCATCAGCTCCTCGACGGTCGCCGGACGCAGGCCCTCGAAGAACGAGCCACGATCGACACCGCGACGAAAGAAGCGCTCCTCCATCGCCGGCCAGGTCTGCTCGGGATCGACGTTGGGCTCGAGGTCATCGACGAAGCGCACCGCGAAGGTGCCGACGTCCACACGAGGTCGACGACCGAGCACGAAGGTCTTCCACGCGAGCGGAGCGAACAGCGAGCCGGCGCGCTCGAAGTGGGCGCAGTCGGACACGACGATCACCATCGGCACCCGCAAGCCCCACGCGGGATCACTGCTGCGCTTGGTCAGCTCGCCGCCGTAGCGACGCGCGCCGAGCAGCTTCGCGAGGTGCCGAACCAGCCCAGGGTGCGCGTCGAAGACCAACAGATCGGCGCCATGCGGGCCCAAGCAGGCCTCGAACGCGGCCTTGTACAGCGCGAGGATCGACAGGCGATTGCGAGCGGGCGCGAGCGGGCGCGCGACGATCCGCGAGAGCTCGGCGACCGAAAAGTCCTCGAGCTGCGGGATCAAGTCGAGCGAGTAGGTCTCGCGCACCTCGTCAGGCAGCTCGCCCGGGGCCCATCGACGCAGCCGCGCGACCGCGTCCGGATCGCTCGGCGAGCCGGCGATGAAGTGCGAGACATTGGCCGGCTCGTCGCTGGGATCGCAGCAGCGGCGCCGCGCTCGATCGCAGCCGGGCACGTCGGTGCGGCCGCGCTCCTCGACCAGAACCTCGTAGCGAAACTGGTAGATGCGCTCGCGCTGCGCGGCGCTGGTCGCTTGCTGAACGGTCTCGAGCCGAGTCGATAGGCTGAGCACACGCGGAGCTTATCCGTTGCCGCGTGGGTTAAGCTGCTCGGCGTGACTCACGAGCACCGCCTGCGCCTGCGCACGCCAACCCCGTTCGAGCTCGACGTCGTCCTGCGTGGGCACGGCTGGGTCGCCCTCGCGCCGCACGGCTATGACCGCGCGGCCGGAGTGCTGACGACCACGCTCGATCTGGCGAGCCTGCCTGGACAGCGCAAGACGGCGCCGGTGGTGGCGATCGCGGTACGCCAGCTCCCCGACTCCCGCCTGGATGTGCGAGTGAGCGCTCGGCGAGCGCTCGCTCGCGCGGCGCTCGAGCAGGTCCGCGCGGCGCTGATCACCAGCTTGTCGATCGACCGCGAGCTCGAGCGCTTCTGGCGACGCTGCGCCGCGACGCCGCGGCTGCGCTGGGTCGGGCAGCGCGGGGCCGGCCGGCTGATGCGCTCGCCGACGCTGTTCGAGGATCTGCTCAAGCTGCTGATGACCACCAACTGCGCGTGGTCCAACACCAAGAGCATGGTCGCGCGCACGACCGAGGCGCTCGGGCGGCGCGGGCCGACCGGCACGCAGGCGTTCCCGAGCGCGGCCACCTGCGCGATCCAGCCGGAGAAATTCTGGCGCGACGAGGTGCGGGCCGGGTATCGAGCGCCGCACTGTCGTGCGCTGGCCGAGGGCTTCGCGAGCGGCGAGCTGAGCGACGAGCATTTTTTCAGCCGCGGACGCGGCGTGCAATCAAGTTGCGATCCGACGCTGAGCACCGAGCAGCTGCGCGCCCGCTTGCTCGCGCTGCCGGGCTTTGGACCCTACGCGGCCGGGCAGGCGCTGCGGCTGCTCGGGCGCTATGACGACCTCGCGCTCGACAGCTGGGTGCGCAAGCGGGCGGCCGAGCTGCACGAGCTGCCGGCCGGCGACGACCGGGCGATCGCCCGCCGCTACGCGGAGTTCGAGGATTTCGCCGGGCTCGCGCTGTGGATGGACGTGACCGCGGACTGGCACCTGGAAGGCGAAGCGATTCCCTGAGCGCTGCGATATGCTCGATCCGCCGCGGCGTCGCGGCGGGATGGCCAATCTCGACAACCAGCGTCTCGACGCGCAAGCGCAGGGTCTCACCCGCTCTGCCGCTCTGATCGCGTTGGTGTTCTTGATCGGCGTGCTCGGCTACCTGTGGGTCGGCGGTCCCGAGCACGACCTGCTCGACGCGATCTACATGACGATGATCACGCTGACCACGGTCGGGTACAGCGAGACCATCGATCTGACCAACAACACCGAAGGCCGCATCTTCACGATGGCGCTGCTGGTCGTCGGCGTCGGTGCGTTGGCCTATTTCTTCTCCAACCTCACCGCGTTCCTGGTCGAGGGCAACCTCGCGCGAATTTTCTGGAGGAGGCGCATGCATCGAATGATCAAAGCCCTCGATCACCACTATGTGGTCTGCGGCGCAGGCCGACTCGGCCAGCACATGATCCGCGAGCTGCTCGCGACCGAGCGTCGCTTCGTGCTCATCGATCACGACGAGCCACGCGCCCGCGCGCTGCTGACTGAGCTCCACGCCGACTTTCCGATCGTGATCGGCGACGCGACCGACGAAGAGATCCTGCGCGAGGCGGCGATCGAGCGGGCCGTGGGCCTGTGCGCGGCGATCTCCAGCGACAAGGACAACCTGCTGATCGTCATGAACGCGCGGATCATCAAGCCGCAGCTGCGCATCGTCGCGCGCTGCACCGATCAGAAGTACGTGAACAAGCTGCGCCGCGCCGGCGCGGACTCGGTGGTCTCACCCGACGTGATCGGCGGGCTGCGCCTGGTCTCGGAGCTGATCCGACCCGACGCGGTGACCTTCCTCGACACCATGCTGCGCGACAAGGAGAAGCGCCTGCGCATCGAGGAGGTCGTGCTGCAGCCGGGCTCGCGCGCGATCCATCGCACGGTGGGCTCGCTGCGGCGCGACCCGATCGATGGCCTGCTGATCATCGCCGTGCGCAAGGCCGACTCGGACGCGTGGACCTTCAACCCCAGCGACGAATTTCGGCTCGAGGCTCAGCACCGGCTGGTGGTCATGAGCAGCCCCGAGGCCCGACGCGCGGCCGAGGAGCGCTGGAAATAGGGTTGGCGAGCATGCCCGCGGCCTGCTGGACCATCACGTCGACAAAGCTGTAGCGCACGCGGATCAAGAAGAGGTCACACGATCGCCGGTAGCGAGGAGACCGGCTGCTCGGGACCAAGACCACATCGAGATCGGGATCCTCCGGGAACGGCTGCACGATCGTCCAAGTGGGACACTCGAGCGTCCGCTCCGGCCCTCGCTCGCCGACCTCGACCACCACCACGCACGAATCGGACTCGAGGTCGTGCTCGAGCGGCTCTACGGGTTCAACGGGCGGGGCGAGCAGCGCGAGCACGAAGGGCCAAGGTCCGAGCATCGCCAGCGTCAACGCGAGACTGCACGGGCCGATCTCTCGCTCAGGTCTCGACCGGAGCACGCGGGCTTCGTCGCGCGCTCGGCCGCAGCTGGCCGTAGCGCTCGTCGATCTCGCGGACCATTCGCTTGGCGCCCCAGCTCTCGTACAGGTCGCGGGCGGTCTCGAGGTAGATGTACGCGGTCCGGGTGCTGCCGTGCGTGCGCCAGAACTCGGCGAAGCGCCAGCAGGCGAGCGCCTCCTGATCGATGACCCCGTGCTCGCGCGCGTCGTCGATGGCCTGCTCGTAGAGGACGATCGCCTGGTCGAGCGAGCCGCCGCGGACGTGCGCGAGCTCGGCCTCGACGAGCAGGTGCTTGTGGCGAAAGTTGCTGGGACAGCGCGCGGCACAGCGGGCGAGGTCGGCTCGCCAGCTCTCGATCAGCGTGTGCGCGCGCGCCCGCTGCTCGTCGCTCAGGCTCGCCTGCACGTCGCCCGCGAGCAGGATCAGGATCGCGTAGTAGCGGACCTCGCGGACCGTCAGGTGCCCGGTGGTGCCGAGCTCGACCGTGGCGATGCGCCGCTCGAGCTCGTCGAACGGGACTGGCCGGCCGAGCAGATAGTCGAGCTTGGTCAGCGCGGAGTAGTACCAGGCCATCGCCAGCGACAGCCGACCGAAGCCCTCGATGAAGCTGCGGTGATCGAAGCTCAGGCCCAGCTCGGCGAGCGGCACGTCCATCAGCGTGCAGGTCGTGAGCACGACGTGCGGGACATAGAAGCCGGCCAGCGTGCTCGGCACTGAACGGCGCAGGAACGGCACGTGCTGGTGGATGCCGACCATCACCTCGGACAGCGGCGCGCCGCCGACCAGTCGACAGTACTGCGGGTACCAGAGGTGGTGACCCGCGAACAGAAACTCGCCGCCCTCGAGGCACTTCTCGAACGCGTCCTCGAAGTCCGGCAGCAGCTCGAGCACCGGGCGCTCGTAGTGGGCCGCGTGCCCGAGGTAGGCGAGCATCGCTCGCCCGGTGGTCGCGGGATCGTCGAAGCGCCGACACAGCAAGAACACCAGCTCACCGAACTGCTTGGCGAGCTCGTAGTCGCCGCGCTCGGCCAGGTGCATGGCGATGCGGCCGTAGGCGACGGTCGAGACCTTCGAGTTGCCGGAGCGCATCGCAAGGTTGGCCGTGCGCGCGATGATCCAGCCGTTGACGTTGCGGCGCCCGGACACGAACGAGAGCGAGCCGAGCGCGTGCAGGAGCTCGGGCACCGGAAACAGCTCGTGATCCTCGAAGTCCGGCAGCTCGGCCAGGCTGATCGGCGAGCGGCCGGCGAGGTTGCGCTCGAGCTGCTCGAGCTCGGCGACGAACATCGCGTGGGCGTCCTGGTCGAGTTCGGGCAGCTCGATGCCGAGCAACGCGAAGCCGCGCTGGCACGCCGCGTAGCCGCTCTCGTAGTCGGCGACCAGGTGCGCGTGCTCGACCTCGGCCACGTGCACGCGCAGGCGCTGGTGATCGTCCTTGGCCTGCTCGAGCAGCGCGCGGTAGCAGGGCACGGCCTCGGCGTAGCGGCCGTCGAGCGTCAACGCGCGCGCACGCTCGAGCTCGACCGCAAACCACAGCGCGTGCTCGACCGTCGCCGCGTTCGGCAGCAGCAGCTCGGCCGCGATCTCGAGGTACTCGATCGCCGATGCGAACGCGCCGGACTCGATCGCCCGGCGACCGCAGCGGAGGTTGAGCTCGAGCAGTCCGACGCGCTCGCTCGGCTCGATCAGCGAACGGCCGGCGTCGAGCTGATCGGCGACCTCGAACACGCGCACGGCCTGCTCGTCCTCGGCGAGCCGCCGCCGCAGGATCCGGCCGATCGTCAGGTGCGTGCGGGCGCGCTCCTGCTCGCCGAGCGAAGCGAGCGCGGCCTGGCGGATGCGCTCGTGACCGAAGCGCAGCACCACCGCGCCGACCGAGCTCGCGAGCGCGGCGCTCTCGAGCTCGTCGACCTGCTCGAACAGGCCGGACTCGACGATCAACAAGCCGCGCTCCAAGGTCGGCCACAGCTCCGAGAACACCTCGAGCGGCGGGCGCTCGACCGCGGCCGCGAGCGTGCGCAGCTCGACGCGATGGCCCGCACACGCGGCGATGCGCACCAGCTGCTGCGAGGCGGCCGGCAGCCCCTCGAGGTTGCGCAGCAGCACCTCGTGAATGTCGTCGAAGGCCGAGCACTCGGCGATCCGATCGAGGTTCCAGCGCCAGGCGTCGGTGGCCGCGTCGAACTCGAACAGACCCTCGTCGTAGATGGTCCGCAGCAGCTGGCGCAGGTAGAACGGGTTGCCGTCGGTCTTGCCGAGCGCCAGCGCTGCGAACTCGCGCACCGCCTTGCGATCGGCCCCGAGCGTGTCGATCAGGAGCGCCTCGGTGTCGGCCAGCGAGAGCGGCTGCAGCTCGACGTCGACGGTGCTGACCCCGATGCTCTCGAGCTGCTCGCACGCGAGCGGCAGCGGGTGCTCGGCGCTGATCTCGTCGCTCCGGAAGGCGCCGACGATCAGCAAGGCCCGCTGCGCCGCGTTCGACAGCAGGTACTGGAGGAGCGACAGCGACGGCTCGTCGATCCACTGCAGATCGTCGACGACCAGCACCAGCGGGTGCTTGGACGAGGCGACCGCGAGCAGGAAGCGTCCGATCGCGAGCCGCAGCTGGTTGAGCTGCTCGGGCGTGTAGATGGTCGCAAACCGCCCGACCAGCGCGTCGCGATCGTGCCACTCGCCGGATGACTCGCCAACCAGCTCGGGGTCGTCGAGCAGCCGCGCGGCCGCAGGCACCAGCTCGGTCAGCAGCCGCGCGTTGCGACCGAGCGCGTCGCTCAGCTCTCGCCGCAGGCGCAGCTGCGAGGTGAAGTCGAGCCGCTCGATCTGGGTGATCAGATCGTCGAGCGCCTCGACGATGCCGGCCAGCGGCGTGCTTCGCTGGGCGTCGAAGTTGCCCGCGCACATCAAGCCGCCCTTGGCCTCGACGCGCGGACGCAGGCGCTCGACCAGCGACGACTTGCCGATGCCGGCAGGCCCGCTGACCAGCACCAGCTGAGCGCGCGGCGGGTGCTTGCGCGTGCGCTCGAAGGCCTCGACCAACAGCTCGAGCTGGGCCTCGCGTCCATACAGTCGCTCGGGCACGCGCAGTCGATCGGCGCGCGGCAGCTCGCGCTCGACCAGCTCGCCGGCCCCGGCCTCGCGCATCTGCTCGAGGTAGGCGTGGAGCTCGGCCATCGTGACCACGCTGTCGAGCTCGTCGAGCAGCGCGCCCATCGACGGCCAGCGCCGCTGAGGCTCGGACGCGAGCCCACGCAGCACCGCCTGCTGCAGGCGCAGCGGCACCGGGCTGTCGCTGGGGATCGGCCGAATCGCGCCCGACAGCACGTGCTTGGCCAGCTCCGCCACGTCCTCGCCGGGAAACGGACGACGCCCAAACAGCGCCTCGTAGGCGCTCACGCAGAACGAGAACTGATCCGAGAGCGAGTCACACGGACGGCCCTGCAGCTGCTCGGGCGCCATGTAGGCCGGGGTGCCGAGCACCGTGCCGCTGCGAGTCAGCGCCGTGGGATCGTTGGCGAACACGCCGGAGTCGCCGAGCGTGTCGCCGAGCTTGCCGACCGCGGGTGGCAGCGACGGGCGGGTGCTGGACTTCGGGCTCGCGCGCGCCCGTCGTTGCCGACGATCACGTTGGTCGGCTTGAAGTCGCGATGCACGAGCCCGGCCGTGTGCGCAGCTTCGAGCCCGCGGCCGGCCTGGCGAATCACGTCGAGCGCACGCCGCCAGGTTCGGCTCTCGGCGGCGTCGATCCAGTCGCGCAGCGTCGAGCCCTCGACGTACTCCATCGCCACGAACATCGCACCCTCGTGCTCGCCGATCTCGTGGACCTGAATGACGTTGGGATGCGAGAGCCGGGCGAGGCCCTGGGCCTCGCGGACCAGTCTGCGGACACCGACCTTCTGGGTCGCGTTCGAGCGCAGCAGCTTGATCGCGATCTTGCGCTCGAGCTCGCTGTCGTGGCCGAGGAACACCACCCCCATGCCGCCCTGACCGAGCTTGCCGAGCACCGTGAATCGACCGATTTGTTTGGGTGGTCCGGGCTCGAGACCATCGCCACTCGTCGTGCCGGCGGTCTCGCTACCATCCAAACTCGGCGGCATCGTGCACAAAATACCAATGTGCTGACGATCCTCGCAGAAAATCGTGCGATGGTGCGGACAGCCACCTGAACGACGTTCGCGCGGAGACAAATGGCCATGCGATCACAATCGTCGTGATACGCTCGACTGGTGCTTCGTGCCATCGCTCGCACGCTCGCGTTGCTCATCCTCGGCTCACATTCGAGCGCCTGCGGTCCCAACGATCCCGCGAGCTGCCTCGAGCAGGCGCCGGCGAGCTGGCGTGACGATGGTTACATCACCTCGACCGGCGCGCTCGCGGAAGGTGTGGTCGCTAACCTCCGCGTGCTGACGATCAACGTCGGCAACGGCGTGCTCGAGGCTGGCCCCTACTCGCTGCGGCTCGCCCACCAGGGCTACGAAGATCACATCGCGGCCAAGCTCCAGGCGGTCGCGCCCGACATCGTCGGCGTGCAGGAGGTCGCGCCGCGCGAGCAGTGCGAGACCGCGGCCGCCTGCCCGGTCCACCCCGACGCCGACGCGTTTTGCCAGGCCGGAGCCGGCTACGTGTGCGAGCAGCTCAGCTGCACCGACGCCGAGCAGCGCCCCGATCAGATTCAGCGACTGCTCGGGCCCGACTACACGATCCTCTGCGCGGGCCTGGGCGAGGGCGGCATCGACTCGGTCGATTGTCTGGGCGTGCGCACGAGCTTTGGTCGCGTGGTCGACTATCACGACGGTCAGCTGCTCCCGCCCGGCAGCTATCGACCCAAGTGGGGCGAGGACGCGCCCGGCGAGTGGAGCTTCTGGCTGCCGGAGGGCTTCGAGCCGTGCGACTACACGGCCAAGGAGTGCAGCTTCAAGGGCAACGAGTGTGACGCCGAGGCTGCGATCATGTGGGCCGACGTCGCAATCGCGCCCGACTACGAGCAGATCATTCGCGTCGTCCACCTCCACCCGTCGGCGCTCGGCGATCGCTGCCGCGAGCAGCAGCTGGCCAAGGCCTTCGAGGCCGCGGCCGCGTACTGGGATCAGCCGAGCGCGCGCACGCTGATGCTCGGCGACTGGAATTTCGATCCCGAGCGGCTGGTGCTGCCGGTCGAAGAAGCCCTCTATTACGCGTACGTCGGGCCCGATCGACGGCTGCATGAGCATGACGAGCGCGACGAACACTGCGCGCGGGTCAAGACCGGGCCGCACCTATTCGGTCAGCGTCCGGCGGCGATCGATCGGGTGGTCAGCGACTTCGCGATCGGCTTTTGCCAGGTCTATGACGATCGCGAGAGCAGCATGCACGGGACCACGCTGCCGCGCTTCGATGGCGGGCTGAGCCCCGAGTCGCTGCCCGACACGCAGGCGTGCGACTGCTGCTTTGCGGGCGACATCGACGACACCGCCATGGATCACGCGGCGGTGATCTGCGACCTGCGCTGGCCCGACGCGCCCTACCCCGATCCTGCGCTGCCGCCCAAGTGAGCGCGCAGGCCGGTCCAGCTGGGGTCGAGCTCGATCGGCGCGGGCGGGAGCTCCGACGGCGCGGCGCAGGCTCGATCGTCGCCGTCATGGTTACGGGCGATCGTGAGGCTGCCCGCGGTGTCGGGCGGGAGCTCGATCGTCGCGCTCGGTAGGCCGTCGAGCTCGAAGCCCTCGCTCGCGACGAACTGCCACGGGCACCGCGGTGAGGGCTCGGGCGGCAGCGTGAGCACGGCGGCGGGACCCGAGCGCACGACGTAGCGCCAGCTCGGATGCTGACCGTCGCGCTCGCGCACCCAATCATCGACCGTCTGCGCACCGACCCACGTCTTGGGGTGCGCCTGCTGGACGCGGCGCACGACCGCGAGCGTGACCACCTCGCACTCGCCCGCTTCGGTGCAGGCCGAGACCGCCGCGCGATCGAGGCGGCCGGGGGTCTCGATCAAGAGGACGGTGGCGTCGGGGAGCTCGACCGTCCGCGTCGACGCGGGCAGCTCGGGCCGCAGCGCCGCGACCTCGGACAAGGGCAACGCGAGCAGGAGCAGCCCGGCCTCGGGCGCTGCCGCAGTCGGATCACCTGGATCGATCCGCGACGCGAGCCCGCCCAGTATCCGCGCGCGCTCGGGCCCCTGCAGGCGCACGACCAGCTCGGTCCAGGTGTGATTGGCAAGCTCGCGCCCGATCACCTCCAGCTCGCGCTGGGCGTACTGGGGGATCAGCGGCAGCTCGCGCTTGGAGTGGCTGCGAAGCGACGGGATCGAGCCCAGCAGCAGCAGCGCCGCGACGCCGACCATGCTCAGCGTGCGCCTCCGCGAGCCTCGGCCAAGCAACGCGATCGCCAGCGCCACGCCCGGGCCGAAGGGCAGCAGGTAGCGACCCATCAGCGGCGGCGTGCTCGGCAGCAGCGAAGCGACCACCACCACCGCGATCAACATCGCCTCGATCGCGACCGCCAGCTCGAGCCGACGTCGCAGCGAGAGCGCGGCGAAGCGCGAGCGCAGCGACAGCCCGGCGCCGATCAACGCGACCACGACCAGCAGCCCCGGGATCACCCAGCCCTGCTCGCGCGCGGTCGCGAGGTTGCTCGACAACGCCGCAGGCGAGCACAGCCACAGGTAGCCGAGCAGCGCCGCAGCGCTCGCGCAGGTGGTCACGATCGGGCGCTTGGCCGCCAGCGGCACTGCGACCAACGGCAGCGCGAACCAGATGACGCTGACCACGTGGATGTCGAGCGCGAGCGCAGACAGGATCCCGAGCGCGAGCCCATCGAGCAGCTCGCCGCGATCGAGCAGCCGCCACAGCGCGACATGAGCGAGCGCGACCACGATCGGCAGCAGCGTGGGCTGCCACCAGATCGGCATCTCGATGGTCGCGGGGACCGTCGCGAGCAACGCGCCCGCGCCTGCGAGCGCGCCCACACGCGCGTGCGTGGGGTCGCTCGGCTCGGCGATGGCCAAGAGCCGCGCGATCGCGAAGTGCGTCACCGCGACCGCGGCCGCGAGCAAGCTGGTGAGCGTGCGATCGATCCCGACGATCCCGAGCCCGAGCCGCTGGCAGAGCGCGAGCAGATCGATCCACGCCGTCCCCTGCACGAGCCGCCCGAAGCTGGCCCACGCGCCGTGCAGGTGCAGCTCCGCGCCATCGACGAGATCGCGGGCGAACGCGAGATCGCGGCTGGTGTCGGCGTGCAGCGGCGGCTCGGCGCGGAGGCTCAGCCACAGCCACGCGAACACGAAGACCAGCAGCGTATCGAGGGATCGCCCCCGTCGGCCGGGCTCGGGCGACACAGGCCATGCTCACCGCTGTCAAAATCGAGCGCAAGCAGCTCGCGGCTCCGTCCGCAGAGACCAAAACTGTTCGCAGACACCTCCGGCCTCTGCTCGCAGAGACCGAAACTGTCTGCGGACATGTCTCGTCCGTACCGACCATTCGCGGAACCCGCCAGAATCACTTTTTTCCGTACCCTCCACTCGCATGGCGCGCGTGTGACGAAAAATTTTCGTACCGCCCATTCGCAAAGCGCGCCAATCATCGCTTTTTTCCGTACCGTCCATTCGCAATGCGCGCGTGTGACGAAAATTTTTCGTACCTCCCATTCGCATAATGCGCCGCGCACCACATTTTTCCGTGGGCGGTACTCACCGAAGGTGTTCCGAACGAGATCCGGCCTCCAGCCGTGGAGACCCAAGCTGTTCCGATCGAGCTTCGGCCTCCGGCCGTGGAGGCCCAAACTGTCGCCAATGACTGACGCGCGACGAGGCCAGCGGTCCGCGATGATCGTGAT
>DATLLB010000243.1:0-10786 GCA_035538075.1 Enhygromyxa sp. | reverse complement strand
GTTGTGCCGTTGGTGCTCGCCGAGCAGACCGATCGGCCCACGCTCGAGCGGGGCGACAAAGGTGAGCGGAGCGCCCTGCTCGGCGGCGACCCGCTCGATCACCACGCGCGCTTCGTCGAGCTGCTCGACCGACGCGACCGGTACACCGGGGCGGATCACGGCCGCCTTCTCGCCCGCGATCGCCGTGATCGTGTCGCCCAAGAAGCGCTCGTGATCGAAGCCGATGCGGCTGATCAAGACCTGCTCGCGAGCGACGGCCGTGGTCGCGTCGAGGCGTCCGCCGAGCCCGGCCTCGAGCACCACGTGCCGACAGCCGGCCGCGACGAAGCGCTCGAGCGCGATCGCAGTCAGGACCTCGAAGAAGCTGAGCGACACGCCGGCCTGCGTCTCGGCGACGGCGACCGCCTCGACACCCTGGCGGATGGCCTCGTCATCGACCGCCACGCCGTCGATGCGCACGCGCTCGCCGACTCGCAGCAGGTGCGGGCTGGTGTAGAGGCCGACAGGGCCGAGCCCCGTGCGACGCAGGCCGTGCTCGAGCATCGCGGCGGTCGAGCCCTTGCCGTTGGTGCCGACGATCTGCGTGACCGAGAACGGCGGCCGCTCGCGCAGGCCCGGCGCGAGCCGATCGAGCACGGACGCCAGCGACGCGGTGCCAAGCCGAACTCCGAGCGTCCGCCGGGCAAACAGCGCTGCGCGCCAGTCCTGCATTCGTCGCTCAGGTCGTCGAGTGGTCGATCAAGCCGTCGGTCAGCGACATGTTGGCCCGCGGCACGTCCTCGCCGAAGCCGAGCAGGCGCAACATCAAGCCGAGTTGCTCGCGCAGCTCGAGGCGGCTGACGATCCGATCGACCATGCCGTGCTGCAGCAGGAACTCGCTGCGCTGAAACCCCTCCGGCAGCTCCTGCCCGATGGTCTGCTGGATCACCCGCGGACCCGCGAAACCGATCAGCGCCCTGGGCTCGGCGAGGATCAAGTCACCCAGGAACGCGAAGCTGGCCGCGACCCCGCCGGTGGTCGGGTGCAGCAGCACCGAGATGTACGGCAGCCCGGCCTCGCGGACGCGCGCGCGGGCGGCCGAGGTCTTGGCCATCTGCATGAGCGACAAGATGCCCTCTTGCATGCGAGCGCCACCCGAGGCCGAGAACACGAGCGCCGGGACGTTGCGCTCGACGGCACGCTCGTACACGCGCGTGACCTTCTCGCCGACCACCGAGCCCATCGAGCCGCCCATGAACTCGAAGGCGAAGAAGCCCAGCGAAGCCTCGACGCCGTCGATGCGCCCGGTGCCGCACACGAACGCGTCGTTGCGGCCGCTCTTCTTGCGGGCCTCGACGATGCGGTCGCCATAGCGCTTTTGATCGGTGAACCCGAGCGGATCACCGGAGGTCAGCTCGACATCGTGCTCGACCCACGAGCCGGCATCGACCGTCGCGGCGATGCGCTCGTCGGTCGGCATCACATGGTGATGACCACAGACCGGACAAACACGCAGGTTTTGGACCAACTCCTCTGTGTAGGTGATTTCGCCACAGGAGTCACATTTGGTCCACAAACCCGGCGGGATCGAGACCTTGCCTCCGGGTTCGGGTCGCTCGAGCGCGTCTTTCTTGCGTCGCCACCAGGCCATGGTCTGTAATTCCGTTGCGCCCGTCGGGGCCGGGGTATCATCCACGGGCCAACCCTTGCTGGCAAGGCGCAGCATTGCTCACAGTGCGCGTCCATTTTCACGTTCCGGTTGTCCTCACGCTTTGGTGATCGCGGTGCTCGAGCGCTCGCACGCACGCTTGGACTTGTCCTCCGCCAGCAGGAGGGGTCCGGTTTGATTGTCGCCCAGGCTCACGCAGCGGCCGCGACGACGAGCGGCGAGGTCCCGCACGCGGCGCTGGCATCGATCGCTCGTGCGCTGCAGAACATCCTCGAGCGCTGCAGCGGCTCGGCGGTGCGCCGGGTGGTCGGCGTCGCCGACGAATACGGGATCGACGGGCTCTACGTGGCGGTGATCGTGATGCGCGAGCGGACCGCGTGGCCGCCGATGCGCAGCGAGGATCGCAACGCGCTCGAGCTCGCCGCCCGCTTGATGTCGGGCTTCGCGATGCTGCCGAGTACCGCGTACATGCAGGTGCCTCCGGCCGAGGTCGACGTGCTGATCGATCGCGTGCTGACCTCGGTCGCGCAGTGGGCTCGGCAGCGGCTGACCAGCGAGCTCAAGCACGAGTACATGGCCTTGCTCGAGGAGTATGCGGACCGCCTGCGACCGCTGCTCGAGGCTCAGCGCCCTGGCGCTGTGGACGACCCGCTCGCCGACCGGCCGGCGATCACGATCGCGCTGATGGAGGCGTTCGAGCGCTGGTTGGCGACCGACAGCACGTTTCCGGCGCGCCGACCGATGCTGACGATCCTCGAAGGCCTGTTCGGCTAGCGCTGCCCGTGTTGCTTCCGCAAGGGGCCCCTGGTAATCCCCGGCGCCGATGAGCGCGGGCACCGATCTCACCTACGCGAGCGCGGGCGTCGACATCGAGGCCGGCAACGAGGCGGTGCGCCGCATCAAGGCGCTGGTCGAGACCACGCGGCGGCCCGAGCAGATCGGCGGGCTGGGTGGCTTCGCCGGATTGATGGCGCTGCCGGCCGGGCTCCGCGAGCCGGTGTTGGTCTCGTGCACCGACGGCGTCGGCACCAAGCTGCTGGTTGCGATCGCGCTCGATCGGCACGACAGCGTCGGCATCGACCTGGTCGCGATGAACGTCAACGACCTGCTGTGCACGGGTGGCCAGCCGCTGTTCGTGCTCGACTACATCGCGACCGGTCGGCTCGAGCCCGGCCGGATCGAGCAGCTGGTCGCGGGCGTGGTGGCCGGCTGTCGGCAAGCCGGCTGTGCGCTGCTCGGCGGCGAGACGGCCGAGCTGCCGGGCATGTACGCCGACGGGCACTACGATCTCGCCGCGACCGCCGTCGGCGTGGTCGAGCGCGAGCACATCTGGGGACCGCACCGCAGCGTCGCCGGCGATGTGATCGTCGCCCTGCCCTCTTCGGGTCTGCACAGCAACGGCTACTCGCTCGCGCGCAAGGCCCTGCTCTCGCCCGACCACGGCGGGCTCGATCTCGCCGATCCGCTGCCGCTCGCCGGGCCCGAGGATCCAGCCAGCGTCGGCGATGCGCTGCTCGAGCCCACGCGCATCTACGAGCCGGCCTTCGCGGCGCTGCGCAAGCTCGAGGGCGCGCCGATCCACGCGGCCGCGCACATCACTGGCGGCGGGCTGCTCGAGAACCCGCCGCGGGCGCTGACCGACGCGCTGGCGATGGAGATCGATCTGCGCCGCATCGAGCAGCCGGCGATCATTCGCGCGATCGCTACCCAGGGGGTCGCGCGCGAGGAGCTGCTGCGGACCTTCAACTGCGGGATCGGGATGCTGCTGGTCGTCGATCGCGAGCGCGTCGATGAAGTGCTCGCGGCCTGCGAGGGTGCGGGCCAGCCTGGCGTGGCGCTCGGGCATGTGTACGCGCGCGGCAGCCAGGCCGAGCCACAGATGCGCATCCTCGGCGAGCTCTCCTGATCCCCTCCCTACATGGCCAGCTCGACCACCAACCACTACGACCTGATCGTGCTCGGAGCCGACGTCGCCGGGTTGGTCGCGGCGGCGCTGGTGGCTCGACGCGGCAAGCGGGTGCTGGTGGTCCCGCACGGTCCGACCGACGGCCGCTATCGCCTCGCTCGCCGCGGGTTCGCGCTCGACTCGTCGCCGCTGCTGCACCTCGGCTGTCCGGCCGTGCGACGGGTGTTCGAGGAGCTCGGCTTGTGGACGCAGATCCGCCGCGAGCAGCGGCCGCTCGACGAGCTCACCCACTGGGTGCTGCCCGAGCATCGGCTCGACGCTGCGCCCAACGAAGGCAACTGGCTGCACGAGGTCGAGCGCGAGTGGCCGGTCAGCGAGGTCGCCGAGGCCTGGGATCATCGGCGCCGCTGGAGCGAGGCCACCGACGAGCTGCTCGACGAATTGCTCGGCTCCGACACCGCGCTGTCGGCTGACGGCTTTTGGGGCCGACGCTTCCTCGCGCGCGTGGGCAACCAGCTGCCGGCCGCCTCGCTCGACGAGCTCGCGCCGCTGAGCGCCGAGCATCCGCTGCGCGAGCAGGCCCGCAGCGTCGAGCCGTGGGTCCAGCACCTGGTTCCGTCGCAGCTGGGCAAGGCCGCAAGCCTGCGCATCTCCGGGCTGTGGGCGCGCGGACCCGAGGATCGAGCGGGCGGCACGGCCGGGCTGCGCGAGCTGTTGGTCTCGCGCGTCGAGCTCAAGTCGGGCGAGCTCAAGGCCGGCCTGCGTGTGGCCGAGGTCCTGCACAAGCGCGGTCGCGTGACCGGCATCAGCCTGCTCGGCAAGCATGATCGCTACGGCTGCGAGCACATGCTGATCGCCACCGATCCGCGCGAGCTGGTCGATGGCCCGCTGATCGCCGAGTCGCTGCCCAAGCCGCTGCAGGTCAGCCTCGCCAACATCGAGAGCGCCGCGCGACGCTTCGTGATGCACATCGACATCGACGAGCGCGGGCTCGGGCCCGGGCTCGAGGGCCTGGTGATCTGCACGCCACAAGGCGGCGCGCTCTCGCGTGATGGCGTTGGCCTGACCTACCTGCGCCTGTCTCCGGGCCCGCGCGAGGGCCAGCGGAGCATCTGCATCACGCGGATCCTCGGCGCCGACGAGCCGCTCGACGACGCCCGCGAGCGCATCCTCGACGAGCTCGATCGCCGCGGCGTGCTGCCGTTCGCGCGGCCATGGATGTCGCTGATCCACTCGCCGCACGACGGACGCGAGGCGAGCGACGGCGCGGGTCGGCGGATCGAGGCGCTCGGCAGCGACACGGCCATGCGCGCGCCGATGGATCCGCTCTACCGACTGCGCGGCGCCGAGCCGAGCCTCGGCGTCGGGCTGCTGCCCCACTCGTCCGGCATCAAGAACCTTCACTTCGCCTCGCGCCTGACCTACCCGGGGCTCGGCCTCGAGGGCGAGTTTGCGGCCGGCTGGGCGGCTGCGGGCGCGGTCGCGTCGGCCGGACGCGCGGGGCTGGGCCGCAACTTGTTCTTGGGTCGCGGGTAATCGCCATGCTCTCGCCGACTCGATCCCTGCCCGCGCTCGCGCTCGCACTCGCACTGGCCACGCTCGCCTGCGGGCGCCCCAAGCCCGAGCTCGAGGCCGAGGCCCGCAAGGTCGAGGATCCGGCCGAGCTCGCGGAGGCGCCCGCGACCTCCGACGAGCGACGCCGTCGCAGCCTCAGGCGCGGCGCCGGGCCGATGCCCGAGACCTTCGCCGCGTTCCCGCGCCCCGATCTGTCGGCGCTCGACGGCGTGTGGATCATCGACGGCCACATACCCAACCGCGGCGTGGTGTGGGACGTCGAGGACGACGGCAGCGTGCTGACGATCATCGATCGCCACGGCCGCGAGGAGCTGCACGGGATCACGCTGAGCTCACCCTGCGCGCTGCGGCTGACCGACGAGAACGGCCGGGCGCACGCGCGATCGATCGCGCTGACCGACGAGCGCCTGCTCGTGACCAGCAAGGGCGCGATCGCAGTCGCGGCTCCGGACGGCTCGCTGCTCGCGTGCGCCGGGCATCGGACCTACCAGATCGCCGCCGACGGACGCTGCCGCTACACGACCGAGATGCTCGGGGCGTGGAGCGATCCGGTCGAGGCCGAGGATCTGTGCAAGCTCGACAAGGCCGACGGCGCGCGGGTGCTGATCATCGGCGGGCAGCGGCTGCGCGAGCATGAAGGTGGGCTGTGGTTCGACGACGTCGCCGCCGCGGACGTGGCCGTGCGCATGGATGACCGCGCAGCCGCGACCGCTGCGCTGGCGCCCACGCCTGCGACAATGCCTGCAGCCGAGGCCGCAGCGATCAGCGAGACGGGCCAGTCGGAAGCGACCGGTGAGACCGGGTAGCGGGCTGGATTCGGTTGGACCCGACATCGCGTAGAGTGGCCGCGTGACGGCACTTCTCCTGATCGCGGGGCTCGTCCTGCTCGTGCTCGGTGGTGAGTTGTTGGTGCGCGGCGCCTCCAAGCTGGCCTCCTCGGTCGGCATCTCGCCGCTGGTGGTCGGCTTGACCGTGGTCGCGTTCGGCACCAGCGCGCCGGAATTGGCGGTCTCGGTCCAGGCCTCGTTCGCCGGCGAGGTCGACATCGCGCTCGGCAACGTGGTCGGCAGCAACATCTTCAATGTGCTGTTCATCCTCGGGCTCTCGGCGCTGATTACCCCGCTGTTGGTGGCCAGCCAGATGATCCGGCAGGAGGTCCCGATGATGATCGGGGTCTCGTTGCTGTTGCTGTTGCTCGCCCTCGACAACCGAATCTCGCAGGTCGAGGGCGGCCTGTTCTTCGCGCTATTGCTCGGCTACACGACCCTGCTCATTCGCCAGAGCCGGCGCGAGACCAAGGCGATCCGCGAGGAGTACGAGCATGAGATGCACGTCGAGCCGAAGAGCTGGGACGATCGCCTTCCCGCGCAGATCGGCCTGATCGTGGTCGGCCTGGTCATGCTGGTGTTCGGCGCCCGCTTCCTGGTCGACGGGGCCATCCAGATCGCCACCGCGCTCGGGGTCTCGGAGCTGATCATCGGCCTGACGATCGTCGCCGGCGGAACCTCGCTGCCCGAGGTCGCCGCGTCGATCGCCGCCGCGCTCAAGGGCCAGCGCGACATCGCCGTCGGCAACGTGGTCGGCAGCAACATCTTCAACATCCTCTGCGTGCTCGGCCTCTCGGCCCTGGTCTCGCCCGAGGGGCTCGCGGTCAGCCAGACTCTGCTCGAGTTCGACATGATCGTGATGCTCGCGGTCGCGGTCGCGTGCCTGCCGATCTTCTTCACCGGATCGACGATCGCCCGCTGGGAGGGCGCCGTGTTCCTCGGCTACTACATCGCGTACACGACCTACCTGGTGCTCTCGACCCAGCAGTCGGCGATGCTCGACGGCTTCCGCGTGGTGATGCTGGGCTTCGTGCTGCCGCTGACCGTGCTGACGCTCGCGGTCGTGAGCTACCGGGCCTGGAAGATGCAGCGAAGTGGGATTTTGAAGTGAGCTAGCGGGCCTTGCGTCGCGACCACCACATGCCGACGCCCGACCACGCGAGCAGGCACAGGCCCAGCGCGGCGGCGATCATCAGCGCCTGACCGAACACGCCGAGCAGCTGCCCGGTGTGCAGCTGAAACAGGATGCGCGTCAGGCCGCGCTTGCCCTCGCGGGTCGCGAGCACGTTGCCGGCCCCGTCGAGATAGACCTCGGTCTCCGCGTCGTCGTCGAGCCACACCAGGTAGGGCTGCTCGGGCTCGAGCGCGAGCTGGATGTCCGTCGCCGGCGAGCCGTCGCCCGCGGCCTCGGCCTTGGCGATCAGCTGCTCGAGCGGCAGGTGCTCGGCGACCACGGGCGCGCTCGGGGGCACGTAGGACAGCTGCTCGCGGAAGCTCAGCACGATGCCGGTCAGCGCCGAGATCAGGACCACGGCCACGATCGCCAGGCCCACCGCGTTGTGCAGCTTGAAGAGGGTCTTGCGGGCGACGGGCACGGCCGCCGAACTTTCGCGCATGCGCTCGGCATGCAAAAGACCCCGCCCGCGAATGCGGACGGGGTCCCTCGAATCGCGCTCGGATCAGAAGCGCTCAGCCGAGGAGCGAGGCCATCGCCGAGCCGATGTCGCTCGGCGTGTCGGCGATCTTCACCCCCGCGTCGCGCAGCGCCTCGAGCTTGGCCTCGGCGGTGCCCTTGCCACCGGAGATGATTGCCCCCGCGTGACCCATGCGCTTGCCGGGCGGCGCGGAGACGCCGGCGATGAAGCCGACGACCGGCTTGCGGACGTGCTCCTTGATGAACGCGGCACCGGCTTCCTCGGCCGCGCCACCGATCTCGCCGATCATCACGATGCCCTCGCAGGTCGGGTCGTCGTTGAACAGCTGCAGCACGTCGACGAAGTTGGTGCCGTTGACCGGGTCGCCGCCGATGCCGACCGCGGTGGTCTGGCCGAGCCCGAGCGTGGTCAGCTGATGGACCGCCTCGTAGGTGAGCGTGCCCGAGCGCGAGACCACGCCGACACGGCCGGGCTTGTGGATGTAGCCGGGCATGATGCCGATGCGGCACTGGTTGGGCGTGATCACGCCGGGGCAGTTGGGCCCGATCAAGCGGCTGCTGCGGCCTTGCAGGTAGCGCTTGACCTGGATCATGTCGTTGACCGGGATGCCCTCGGTGATCGCGACGATCAGCGGGACCTCGGCGTCGACGGCCTCCATGATCGCGTCGGCGGCGAAGGGCGGCGGCACGAAGATGACCGAGGCGTTGGCCCCGGTCTGCGCGACCGCGTCCTTGACCGTGTCGTACACGGGCACGCGACCGTCGATGGCCTTGCTGCCGCCCTTGCCGGGCGTCACGCCGGCGACGACTTGGGTGCCGTAGTCGAGCGAGGCGCGAGCATGGAATTCGCCGGTCTGGCCGGTGATGCCCTGAACCAGCAACTTGGTGTTCTTGTCGACCAGGACGCTCATTGCTTCACCATCTCCACGATCTTCTGCGCCGCGTCGCGCAGCGAGTCCGCCGCGGTGATCGCCAGGCCGCTCTCGCGCAGCATCTGCTTGCCGAGCTCGACGTTGGTGCCCTCGAGGCGCACGACCAGCGGGACCGTCAGGCCGACCTCGCGGGTCGCCGCGATCACGCCCTTGGCGATCGTGTCGCACTTCATGATGCCGCCGAAGATGTTGACGAGGATGCCCTGCAGGTTGGGATCCTTGCTGATGATCTTGAACGCGGCGGTGACCCGCTCCTCGGTCGCGCCGCCGCCGACGTCGAGGAAGTTGGCCGGCTCGGCGCCGAAGTACTTGATGATGTCCATGGTCGCCATCGCCAGACCGGCGCCGTTGACCATGCAGCCGATCGTGCCGTCGAGCGCGACGTAGGACAGGTCCCAGTTCTTGGCCTCGAGCTCGGCCGGATCTTCCTCGTCCTTGTCGCGCAGCGACTCGAGCTCGGGGTGCCGGTAGAGCGCGTTGTCGTCGAAGTTGACCTTGGCGTCGAGCGCGATCACCTGCTCGTCACCCGTGATGACCAGCGGGTTGATCTCCAGCAGCGAGCAGTCGTAGTGCACGTAGGCGTTGTAGAGCTTGACCAGAAAGCTCTCCATCTGCCGCGCGACCTTGCCGGTCAGGCCGAGCCCGAACGCGAGCTTGCGGGCCTGAAAGCTGCGCAGGCCGAAGCCCGGATCGACGCTCTCGCGCAGGATCTTCTCGGGGTGCGTGGCCGCGACCTCCTCGATGTCCATGCCGCCCTCGGCCGAGACCATCACGGTGTTGCGCCCGGTGTCGCGGTCGAGCAGCACCGCGACATAGAGCTCCTTGCGGATGTCCATGCCCTGCTCGACCAGCAGGCGCTGCACCTTCTTGCCCTCGGGCCCGGTCTGGATCGTGACCAAGGTGCTGCCGAACATCTTCTCGGCGACTTCCTTGGCCGCGTCGGCGCCCTTGACCACCTTCACGCCGCCGAGCTCGGGGTGCTCCTTGAAGCGCCCCTTGCCGCGGCCGCCCGCGTGGATCTGCGACTTGACGACGACCACCTCGCTGCCGGTCTGGCGGATCAGCTCTTTGGCGGCGTGCCGGACCTCTTCGGCCGAGAACGCCACCTGACAGAGCGGGACCGGTACACCGACCGCCCGCAGCAGCTCTTTGCCTTGATACTCGTGAATCTTCATGCTCGCTCCTCGCTCGCGGTCACTTGTTGTAAGGCAGAATTTGCACGACCTCGCGCACGGCCTGGGCCGAGACGTCGAGCATCGCCCGCTCTTCGGCATCGAGCTTCATCTCGATGATGCGCTCGACGCCGCCCTTGCCGAGCACCGCCGGGACGCCGAGGAACAGGCCGTCGTAGCCGTACTCGCCCTCGCACAGGCACGCGCACGGGAGCACGCGCTTGCGGTCGCGGACGATCGACTCGACCATCACGCAGGTCGAGGCCGCGGGCGCGTAGTAGCCCGAGTAGCCGAGCAGACCGACGATCTCGCCGCCGCCCTTGCGGGTGCGCTCGATGATCGCGTCGATCTTCTCTTTCGGCATCAGCTCGGTCAGCGGGATGCCGGCGACCGAGGTCTTGTTGGGCAGCGGCACCATCGTGTCACCGTGGCCGCCGAGAACCATGCCGTGGATGTCCTCGACGCTGACGCCGAGCTCCATCGCGATAAATGTCTTGTAGCGGGCCGTGTCGAGCACGCCGGCCATGCCGATCACGCGCTGCTTGGGGAAGCCCGACTCGGCGAAGGCCACGTGGCACATCGCGTCGAGCGGGTTGGCGACCACGATGATGACCGCGTCGGGCGAGTGCTCGACGATCGCCTTGGTGCAGCCGCCGACGATCTTGCGGTTGATCTCGACCAGCTCGTCGCGGCTGGTGAACTGCCCGGTGACCGGATCCTTCTTGCGCGGCACGCCGGCCGTGATCACGACCACGTCGGAGCCGGCCGTGTCGGCGTAGTCCTGGGTGCCGACGATCTGGAGATCGAAGCCCATCGCCGGGGCCGACTCGGCCAGATCGAGCGCCTTGCCCTGCGGCACACCCTTTTGAATGTCGACGAGGACGACGTCGCCGAGGTGGCGCGAGGCGGCCCAGTGGGCGGTCGTGGCCCCGACGTTTCCGGCTCCGATGACGGTGATCTTGTTGCGGCGTGACATGATGGTTCGAAGAGCGGTAGCGGTGATCGCCGCGGGTATACCGGCTCGCTTCGCCGTCTGTCGATAGGCGGAACGTCGAACCGAGCAAGCGCCGAG
>DATLLB010000242.1:0-3521 GCA_035538075.1 Enhygromyxa sp. | reverse complement strand
CGTCACAAAGCGGCCAGTGGTCGTCATCGAGGTGCGCACCGCCACCCAGGTTAGGCTGGCGCGAAACCCCGAGCAACCGAAGCAAACTCGCAGTGCTCGCGTGAAGGACCCGACTGGCGCAGGCCATGGAAGCACTCGGCTTTGTCGCGCCGGCTGCGCGAGCACTCCGCGAGCGACCCCTGGACATATGTGGTAGGTAGCCCAGCCGCAAGCGCCCATGAACAGCACCGCCCAGCCCGCCGCCGAGCTCCCGGTCCGCGAGCACATACGTAGCTTCTGCATCATCGCGCACATCGACCACGGCAAGAGCACGCTGGCCGACCGCCTCATGGAGTTCACCGGGATCATCGGTGAGCGAGACAAGACGGCGCAGTACCTCGATCGCATGGACATCGAGCGCGAGCGGGGCATCACCATCAAGGCGCAGGCCGTGCGCATGAACTACACCGCGTCGGACGGCCAGACCTACCAGCTCGACCTCATCGACACGCCCGGACACGTCGACTTCAACTACGAGGTCTCGCGCTCGCTCGCAGCCTGCGACGGCGCGCTGCTGGTCGTCGACGCGACCCAGGGCGTCGAGGCGCAGACGCTCGCCAATGTCTACCTGGCGCTCGACGCCGACCTCGAGATCATCCCGGTCATCAACAAGATTGATCTGCCGAGCGCCGATGTCGACGCCGCCAAGAGCCAGATCGAGGAGATGATCGGACTCGACGCCAGCCAGGCGATCCCGGTCAGCGCCAAGACGGGCATCGGCATCGACGAGCTGCTCGAGGCCATCGTCACCTACGTCCCGCCGCCGCACGCCGATCCCAACGGCCCGCTCAAGGCGCTGATCATCGACTCGTGGTGGGACACCTACCGCGGCGTGATCTCGCTGGTGCGGGTGATGTCGGGCGTGCTCACGGCCAAGCAGCAGGTCCGGTTCCTCGCCACCGACAAGGTCTTCGATGTGCTCGAGGTCGGCGTGTTCTCGCCCGAGGCCGTCAAGCTCGAGAAGCTCGAGGCCGGCGAGGTCGGCTTCGTCATCTGCAACATCAAAGAGGTGTTCGACTCCAAGGTCGGTGACACCATCGCGCTCGCCTCCGATCGCGACGCGACCGCGCTGCCGGGCTTCAAAGAGGTCCAGCAGATGGTGTTCGCGGGCGTGTTCCCGACCGACAGCAACCAGTACGCGGATCTCCGCGACGCGCTCGGCAAGCTGACGCTCAACGACGCGAGCGTGACCTGGGAGCCCGAGACCTCCGACGCGCTCGGCTTCGGCTTCCGGCTCGGCTTCCTCGGGCTCCTCCACATGGAGATCATTCAGGAGCGGCTCGAGCGGGAGTACGACCTCGATCTGATCACCACGGCGCCGAGCGTGAAGTACCGGCTCACGCACAGGGGCGGGGAGGTCGAGATCATCGACAACCCGGCGCGGTTCCCCGACGCTGGCGACATCGAGTCCATCGAGGAGCCGATGATCATCGGCCGCATCCAGCTGCCGGAGGAGTACCTGGGCCCGATCATCAAGCTCTGCCAGGATCGCCGCGGCACGCAGATGGATTTGAGCTACATGACCCAGACCCGCGTGCAGTTGACCTACGAGCTGCCGCTGGCCGAGGTGGTGTTTGGCTTCTACGATCAGCTCAAGAGCATCTCGCGGGGCTACGCGAGCCTCGACTACGAGCACGGCGAGTATCGCCAGGCCGATCTGGTGCGACTCGACCTGCTCGTCAATGGCGAGAAGGTCGACGCGCTCTCGCTGATCACCCACCGCGACAACGCCTTCAACCGCGGCCGCGACCTCTGCGTCAAGATGAAGGACGAGATTCCACGCCAGCAGTTCGAGGTCGCGATTCAGGCCGCGATCGGCAGCCGGATCATCGCTCGGACCACCGTGAAGGCCCTGCGCAAGAACGTCCTCGCCAAGTGCTACGGCGGCGACGCCTCCCGCAAGCGCAAGCTGCTCGAGAAACAAAAGAAGGGTAAGAAGCGACTAAAGGCGGTCGGGAACGTGGAGATCCCTCAGGGCGCCTTTCATGCCATCCTCAAGCTGGACCACTAGCGCACCGATGGTCAAACGAGACAGCGAGCCCGATCACGAGGACTCTGGGCGGGAAGGGGAGGCCGGCGAGAGCGTCGCTGGCCGCATGGCGCGAGCCAACGTCAAGCGGGTCCCCAGCCGCCGCGCGCCGACTCGTTCGCCAGGCCACGTCCGCGCCGGCGCCAAGGCGCTCAGCCGCGAGGCGCAGAAGATCCTCCGCAAGCATCGCCCGCGCATCGATGAAGCGGTCGTCAGCGAGATCGAGGCCACGGTCGTCGAGATCGAGCGCATCCGGGCGCTGCGGCCCCACGAGGACATCGCCGCGCTCGAGTTCCAGGCCGAGCACCTCGACGAGCTGCTGCATCAGCACGCCTCGTTCGCCCGAAAGAGCGCCTTGCGAGACACGCTCGAGAACATCGGCATCGCCGTGTTGGTCGCGCTCACGGTCCGCTCGTGCGTGTACGAGCCGTTCAAGATCCCGAGCGGCAGCATGATGCCCACGCTCCGCGCGGGCGATCACATCTTCGTCAACAAGTTCGCGTACGGCGTGCAGGTCCCGTTGACCACCAAGGTCATCGGCGAGGACATGATCTCCTCGATCGAGCGCGGCGACGTGATCGTGTTTCGCTATCCGCTCGACGAGACCGACGACTTCATCAAGCGCGTGATCGGGCTGCCCGGCGACGTCATTCGGGTCAACGGCGACCGCCGCAAGATCGAGATCAAGCGGGCTGGCAGCGATCGCTTCGAGACCGTCGAGCGCGAGCCGCTGGCCGACGTCGCCTGTCAGGCCGAGAACTCCGATCAGCCGATCGAGAACTGTACGGTCTACCGCGAGACGCTCGACGACCACACCTACGAGGTCCGCTACCGCGATGACCTGCGCAGCACCGATCCCAGCAAGCGCACCTACGAGGTGCCCGACGGGCATCTGCTGGTCATGGGCGACAACCGCAACGCCTCGCACGACTCGCTGGCGTGGACGGTCATCGCGGACACGGTCAGCGCCGCGGGCGTGGTCACGCGCGCCGACATTCGCGACGTCACCGATCGCAAGAAGGACCGCATCGAGCTGCACGACGAAGGCGACGTGGTGCGGGCCAACGACGGGGCCAACACCGATCGCGCTCGCTACCTGGCCGAGCGCGAGGCGCCCGACCGCGACTTCGTGCTCGAGGCCTGGCGGGTGCCGCCGATCGATCTCGACGCGACCTTCGAGAGCTTGGCGCATCACTACGGCGCGACCGAGTCGACCACGCTCGCGGCCGTGCTCGCCGAGGGCAAAGCGGCGGAGAAGCCCGAGATCCCCGAGATTGGCGAGGTCCGCTACGGCGCCGCCGATCAGGCCGCCGACCTGATCTTCCGCGCTCCGGCGCCGCACGCCGACGTGGTGTTTCGGATCCACTGCGGCAGCAAGCGGTGCCTGCGAAAGTTCGACCTCGGCAGCCGGGCGGCGTGGGTGCTCGAGAATTTCAAGGCCAACCCGGAGTAT
>DATLLB010000241.1:0-2347 GCA_035538075.1 Enhygromyxa sp. | reverse complement strand
CGCACGCCTCGAAGCGCCCGAGCGCGGCCGCGTCGACGCGCTTGCCGGCCGCGCGCGGCTTGCCGAGCTTGCCGTCGATGAACTCGAGCGTGAGCGTCACGCCCTGCTTGGGCAGCGCGGTCTCGAGCTCGGGCACGCACTCGCGCAGGCTCGCGGCGGCCTGCTCGACGCGGGCGCGATCGTCTTCGGACAAGCTCGCGTTGGCTTGCACGGCGATGGTCGGGTTCGCGTCGAGCAGCGCGAGGCGGGCCGCGAGCGCCCGATCGGCGGCTGGGTCGTTGCCCGGCTTGGGCGCGCTCGTCGTCGCTTCCACCATGCCGGCGGCCAGGAACAGCGGATTGATCCCGCCGGTCAGGGTCGCGAGCAGATCGATCAGCTGCTGCGGCTGGACGTCGCCGCCGATCGACAGGTTGATCACTCGCTCGCGCGGGTAGGCTCGCTGCAGATCGGCGACCACGCGCTGCACGTCGCTCGGCAGCCCCGGCGTCGCGCTGAGCAAGCGCCCGTCCACGCGAAACCGTGGCCCGCGACCGGTCAGCTCGACCTCGATTCGGGCCTCTCGCAGCGCTCGCGCACCCGGCCCGAGATCACCTTCGTACACGAGGTGCAGCGGCAGCGCGACGACCACGGAGCCTTCGCCGTCGAGCCGCGGCTCGTGCACGGCGAGCTCGATCGTCTTCACCTTGGCGGTCATCAACGTGACCAGCCCCGTCGCAAACTCGCTCGCCGGAGTTTGCGGATCGGCGGCGAGCAGCACGGTCCCACGGCCGTCGCGGAGCAGCACGCTCTCGAGCGCGTTGATGTGCTCCGGCGTGATCCCGCGCGCTTCTTGCTCGTGCGGTGTGCTCGAGGTCGGCTCGATGATCCGCTTGCCGTTCGCGAGCAGCACCACGGGAGCCAGGCTCTCGGGCTGCGCTGTGCCCTGCGGCAGCTTGGGCAGCACCCAGGCCGGATCGCGCGGCCACGGCAGCAACCCGGTGATCGTCTCGTGCAGCTCGGTCTCCGCCTGCGCACGCGCGGCCACGACCGGCTGCCAACGCGGAATCGCCTCGACGGCCGCCCGATGCTGCTCGAGCAGCGACCACAGCTCATCGGTGCTCGGCAACGGCGGCTGCGCGTGCGGGGCCAGGTCTTCGAGCCACACCGAGATGTCCTCGCGCTCGGCGTAGAGCGCATGCACGAGGATGTCCGGCCGCAGCTCCGGCCCGCTCTCGCTCGCGCCCTCGAGCACGCCGCGGACATGATCGTAGAGCCGCCAGTGGGCGTTGTCGGCGATGCGTGGGTGGCCGCTCTCGGCCAGCAACCGATACGCGAGCGTCTGGCTGATCAGCGCCTCGGCGGTGTCGGGCAGGAACAGATCGGTGCTCAGCAGCATGATCGCGTCGGCCACGAATTGCTGCTCGTCCTCGCTCAGCGCCCCGGGCTCGCGCGCGGCGAGGTCTTCGATCGCGTAGGCCTCGTCGAGCAGCCGCAGCACCACCTCGCGGCTCGCGTCGATCCCCTGCGTGGTCGCGTACCCGCCGAGCGCCGCCCACAAGCTCTCGCGCGCCTGAGCGTCCGCGGCGAAGCGGGCCCCATCGTAGAGATCGAGCAGTCGATCGATCCTCAAGAGTCGCCCGCGCACGCCCGCGTCGGCCAGCGCCGCGAGGCGATCGGGATCTTGCTGCGTGCTCGCCCCGATCGTCTCGCTGTCGATCCACCCGGCCGCGAGCAGCTCTTCGTACGGCGCCCGGGTCCCCCGGCCTGGTCCGCAAGCCGCCGTGATCACGAGCAGCGCAGTCAACAGGGCAGGACGGACACGAGCGGGGAGTTGCACGAGCGCGGGTGACATGGGTGTCAGGGCGAGGTTCCCCTTATAGCTCGCCGACGGAATCGGCGGCTCGGTTTACGGCGACCGCGGGGGGCCAAGTTGATACGATGCGCGGCGGGAATGATCTCGGGGCTTCGACCAGGCAGCGCGAGCGGCCGAGTCCGTGCGTCGTGGTGCCTCGCCGCGCTGGCCGTGTGGCTCGCCCCCGCGCTCGCAGAGGCGACCGAGGTGCGGATCGGCTCGCGCACGATCGGCGAGGGCTACGTGATCGTCGCCCCCGGTCCCGAGGCGCGGCTCCTGCAGCGCCGCCGGCTGGTTCAGTACATCAACCTCGGCGTCTACGAGCTGCTGCCTCCGCGCGAGGTCGATCAGTGGCGCCGCGAGGACGAGGACGGCCAGCTCGAGATCGTCGCGTCGATGCGCCTGCGCCAGGAGTTCGGCAGCTATCTCTCGGAGGCCGGCCCCGACTCCGGGCCGGTGCTCGAGAGCCTCGACGGGCGCCAGATCGATCTACTGTACGGATATCTGCAAGGGCGC
>DATLLB010000240.1:0-5890 GCA_035538075.1 Enhygromyxa sp. | reverse complement strand
GCTGCGCCGCGTGATAGGCTCGCAGCCATTTGTTGTTTGCTGTGCACGCGCGAGCGGCAGTATTCTGGCGCCGCTCGCATGTTAAAGCTCAGCCTTCCGCCCGCCGCCTACGAGCTGACGCTGTCCGAAGAGGCCGGCTCGCCGTGGACGGTCACGCGCGTGTTCATCAGCGAGGGGCTCAACCGCTCGTACCGCGTGGTGGTCGAGGCCGAGACCGACATCGAAGCCGACACCGACGTGCTGCTTGGTTGTGACGCGAGCCTGCGACTGCTCCGTGGCGGACAGGAGCAGCGCGCGGTCTGTGGCGTGCTCGCGCGCATCGACTATCTCGGCAGCGTCGACGGCCACATGATCGTGCGCTTCGAGCTGGTGCCCGCGTTCGAGCTGCTGCGCCAGCGAATCCACTCGCGGATCTGGCAGGCCGCGACCGTGCAGGCGATCGTCGGCGAGGTGCTCGACGCCGGCCTCGCTGCCTACGGCCGCAGCCTCGACCTCGGCGCGGTCACGCGGGGCAAGTCGCCGCGCGACTACTGCACGCAGTATCGCGAGCCCGACTTCGACTACGTCTCGCGGCTGCTCGAGGAAGAGGGCATCAGCTACGAGTACCTGCACGACTCCGAGTCGCTGCTCGAGACGCTGACGCTGCGCGACGCCAACGATCAGTACGGCCAGCTCGAGAACCTCGACGGCACGCCCGATGTACCGATCATCCCGACGCAGCCCGATCAAGCGGACGTCGAGTCGATCCAGGCGTTCGAGTGGTCCAACCAGCTCACCACCACCGGGATCCTGCGGCGCGACTTCGACTGGATGACGCCGCGCAACCTGCTGACCGAGGCGGCTTCGGGCGTCGATGCGCGGGGCCGCGAGCGTCGGGTCTACGAGCACGGGCAGCGGCGCTACATCAGCGATGATCTCGGCGAGCGAGCCCAGGATCTAAAGCACGCGGCCGGGCTGTCGGGCCGCGTCGCGCGGGGCCGCAGCAACTGCATGGGCATGCGGCCGGGGCTGCGCTTCAAGCTGGGCAATGCCGAGCGGCCCGATCTCGAGCGCGAGTATCTGATCACCTCGGTCACGCACAGCGGCGGCCATGATTATCAGGCAAGCAGTGGCGGCGGCGCCGAGGCGGCCTACACCAACGAGTTCGAGTGCGTGCCGTTCGAGGCGGTCGTGCACCCCGAGCCCGTCACGCCCAAGCCGCGCGTGCACGGCCCACAGACGGCGATCGTCACCGGCCCTGACGGCGAAGAGATCCACACCGACGAGCACGCACGCATCCAGGTGCAGCTCTACTGGGAAGAGAAGCCCAGCTACGCGGCAGGATCGTCGTGCTGGGTCCGCGTCTCGCAGAGCTGGGCCGGGCTCGGCTGGGGCACGCAGTTCATCCCGCGCATCGGCATGGAGGTCGTGATCGAGTTCCTCGAGGGCAACCCCGATCGCCCGCTGTGCACCGGCTGCGTCTACAACGGCGACTTCCCGCCGCCCTTCGCGGTGCCCGAGAACAAGACCCAGACCGGCTGGCGCACCAACTCTTCGCCCGGCGGCAACGGCTTCAACGAGCTGCGCTTCGAGGACGCCAAAGGCGAGGAGCACATCTACATCCACGGCCAGAAGGACTGGATCGTCGAGATCGAGAACGATCACCGCGAGACCATCGGCCACGATCAATTCTACGAGGTCGGCAACGATCAAAAGAGCGTGATCAAGCACGATCAGACCCAAGAGATCGGCAACGACCGGATCGAGAAGATCGGCAACAACGTCGAAGAGAGCGTCGGCAAGCTGCGGACCGTCAGCTCGGGGGACACCATGAGCTTCACCAGCGACAACGAGACCGTGATCGAGGCCAAGAACAAGATCACGCTCAAGTGCGGGGCCGCCTCGATGACGCTCAAGTCGAACGGGGACGTGGTGATCAAGGGTAACAATCTGACCTTGAAGGGCTCGGGCAACATCGTGCTCAAGGGCAACAAGGTGGGGAGCAACTGAGCCAGCGGCTCTCGCTCGCGGCGTCTCAGGCGACCTCGAACACCAACCGTGTCAGGCCGCGCAGCTCGAGATAGACGCGCTCGCGCACCGCGACGAGACGAAGCAGGACGTGCTCGCAGACTGCACAGCGCGCGACGATGCCCGGACATTGCGTATACAAGTGGGCTTCAGCAAAGCGCTTGGTCGCGCCGCAATGCGCACATACGCCGAGCGCAGCAGTGATGTCGACCGCGAAGATCTCGCTCAGGTCGCCAGCGGCGGCGTTACCATCCAGATATTCCGTATCCGAGCTCATTGGCGTTCTCCTGTTGGTCCAAACCGCTCCGTCCTGATCCTGTCGGGGCGGATCCCGGACGCAGTGAGAAGATTGGCACCGCTCTCCACGAATGCCGTCGGGCCGCAGACGTAACAGAGCGGGTCTCGGCTGGTCGGCCACGTCGTGGCTGCGATCACGTCCGCGTCGATGCGGCCTGGCGGTCGAGACGACGAGGCAGGAGCCACCCGCGTGTACACGTAGTCGACGGTCACCGCCGGGCCGAGCGCCTGCAATTCGTCGCGATACAGGATCGCCTGCGGCTCGCGGACGGAGTACAGCAGGCGAAACGGCGCGCTGCTGTTCGCCGCGATGCGCGTGCGTATCATCGCCATCAGCGGGGCGATTCCGGAGCCGCCGGCGACCAGCTGGATTGGTTCATGCTGGTGGGTACGCCACACGAACCAGCGCCCCAGCGGCCCGCGCACCTCGATTGCATCGCCGACCAGCAGCTCCCTCGTGAGATAGGGCGAGACCTCGCCGTCGGGCAGTCGCTCGACGGTGATCTCGACGCGCGCCAGCGTGTTCGGTGCCGAAGCGATCGAGTACGACCGGGCAGTGGAGTAACCATCCGGCGCCGTCAAGCGCACGTCGACGTGCTGCCCGGCGAGGTGGCCTGGCCAGCCCGCGACGTCGAGGGTGATCGTCCTCGCCGTCGCTGTTTCGTCGTGCAGCGCGACGACTGTGCCGACTCGCCACATCAGTCATCCGAGTGACGTTGCTCGCGCCACGGATCCCCGTAGTTGTGATAGCCGAGCTGCTCCCAGAATCCCGGGCTGTCGTGATTCATCAACATGATGCGTCGCACCCACTTCGCGCTCTTCCACAGGTAGAGGTGCGGAACCAGCAAGCGAGCCGGGCCGCCATGCTCGGGCGCGAGATCCTGGCCGTCGAATCGGAACGCGATCCATGCCTGGTGGCCGAGCAGATCGCTCAGCGGGAGATTCGTCGTGTAGTCACCGTAGGACCGCACCAGCACGTGGGTGGCGTCCGTGTTCACGCCCGCGAACAGGGTGTCGAGCGACACGCCCTCCCACGACGTGCCGAGCTTCGACCAGCGCGTGACGCAGTGCAGATCGGCGACGAAGGTCTCGGTCGGCAGCGCGCGGAACGACTTCCAGTCCCAGCGCCGCACCACCTCGGTGCCGTGGTCAATCACCAGCTCCCACCGATCGAGCGGCACCCGCGGTGTCGGTCCCGCCGACAGCACCGGAAAGTCGGTCGTTATGTACTGGCCCGGCGGTAGCTCGACGCGGGCCTCGCCCCGACGACCCGAGAAACCTCGTGAGATGATGCTCATGGTGGCTCGCTCGTGGTTTGTCTTTGTCTACTACCGCAATTGTCGATGCGGTAGCTCGTCCACCTCGATCGAAGAAATCGAGGAGGCGATAATCGGGGCACGACGTTTGGACGCAATTTCACGCTGGCCAACGGCGAGGCCGGCAGCCGATGACCCCCTGGCTAGTGGCGGGCCTGTACGGGCTGCTGTCCGCCTCGGGTCTCATCGTCGGCTCGGTCGCCGGACTGTGGCTGCAGATGCGGCATCGGACGATCGCGGCCGTGACCGCGGTCGGGGTCGGTCTGCTGATCGCCGCCGCCTCGCTCTACCTGATCTCGGGCGCGCTCGGCATGGTGGCCTCAGCCACCGCCGCCTCGGGCGCTCTCGCCGGTGCGGCGGCATTCAGCCTGGTCAACCTGGCGCTGCGGCGCTGGTCGGCGGAGAAGCGCAAGCGGTGTGGCGAGTGCGTGCGCCAGCCGAACGAGGGCGACGTGCCCGGCAGCGGCCTCGCCATCGCGTTCGGCTCGCTGCTCGACGCGGTGCCCGAGGCCCTGGTCATCGGCGCTGCCGTGGCCGGTGGCGGCGAGGCGCTGCCACCGTTGGCGCTGATTGTCGCGTTCGCGCTCGCCAACTTCGCGGAGGGTCTGTCCAGCGCGGCCGGCATGCGCGACGCAGGCCGAAGTCCGCGCTACGTCCTTCTGGTCTGGACCGGGGCCGCCGTCGTCACGACGGCCGCGGCGATGATCGGCTTCGCACTGTTCAGCGGCGGAACCCTTGCGCACGGCTGGCTCGAGGCGTTCGCAGCCGGAGCCCTGATCGCGCTGGTGGTCGAAACGATGGCGCCGGAGGCGGTGGCGAATCAGCCGGGCTTTGCCGGCCTGCTGGCGATGCTGGGCTTTTCGGCGCTCCTGCTCGCGTTACCGGACTGAGGTCGGTGACACGCGTTGCCGTGCATCACTTCGGCCAATCGACGATCGCCACCACCTCGCTGCGGTGACTCCGGCCGCTAAAACCGGACGGTCAGGCCGGTTGGTGCGAGCGTCATGTAGCTCTGCTGCTTGCCACGTGTGATCATCACGCCGCCGCCGGCGATCAATGCGACGCCGGCCGGCCCGATGACGCCGCCGGCGATCAAGTAATTGCCAAGCGATGGATCTGGGGCCTCGAGTTGATTGACCGCCGCCTTGGTCCCCGTGAGCCCAACGGCGACCAGCGCGATTCCGGCCACGAACGCGATGATGCCACCACCTACCAGGATCGCGCCGCCGGCCACCAATCCGCTGCCGTCGTTGGCCGGGACAGTGTTGGACGTGCCGTATCCGCCCGCAGTCGCGGCCTCCAAGGCCTCGCTGTTGGTCGTCGACGTGCACGAGCTGGAATTTAGGGCCCGCTGTGCCTTGGCCATTTTGTTCGGGAATTCATTGGGGTCGGCATATTGAACAAAGTGAGCGAGATATGTCCTCATCTTTGTGCAGTGCCCAATCTCTTGTGCGGCGGAGGCAATCTCGTACGCGAGGATGTGGTCTCCGGGCGTGAGCTGATAGGCCTGTTCGAGCACCGCGATTCCCTCCTCATGCTTACCGTAGGCGATCAGCTCGCGACCCTCGAGCTTCAAGGCCTCGGCGGCGGGGTTCTCGGTCGAGGACTCCGCCACGGCGGGATCCGTCGCCTCGACTTCGGCTTCGCCGGTATCACAGCCGTCGACCAGACAGTCGAGGCTTTGCTGCTCTGGGCTCTGTGGCCCTGGATCCTCGTGCTCGACGCTCGACGCGTCCTCCGGCGGTTCGGTGACTTCCGGCGGGGCGACCAACATGCAGACGACGGCGACGGCTCTCATCCGGCCATCCTGCGGTCCTGCTTCGCTGCTGGTCGATCCTGAACGTTCGCGCACCAACGCGCACCAAGTAGTTCGGCAAGAGCGATCGTGAGCGTCACGACGCGGTCGCCAGCGCGGTCAGAGCGGCCACCAGCGCGGCTTCGCCCTCGCAGCGACCGAGCAGCGCAAACACCCAGAGCACGCGCTCGCGGGTGGGCCAGCCCGGCTGCTCGATCAGCTGGTCGAGCGCAGCCAAGTAGCGCGCTCGCTCGCGCTCGTCCTCGGCCACCGCGATCGTGAAATCGGGCACACGCTCGAGCTGGCGCTCACGCACGTCGGCCGGAATTCGCTCGAGCGCTGCGCTCGCTCGGCCGACCACGTCAGGCGGAAGTGCCCAGCCGAGCCACAGCAGCCACGGCTGAATCAGCTGTGCGAACAGAAACTCATGCTGGTGGTGACGCAGCCGGCCGAGCACGATCGCGTCGCGTTGCTC
>DATLLB010000239.1:0-6344 GCA_035538075.1 Enhygromyxa sp. | reverse complement strand
ACCACGAGATCCCCCGCGAGGCTGCCGAGCGCGAACCCGCCGAGCGCGAACCCGCCGAGCGCGAACCCGCCGAGCCAGCAAAATTTTCTTGTGATCGGCGTGCCCACCTTTTGGCACCCACACTCCGAGATGGCCGGTATCGGCACTTCGGACGCAAATCACGCCTCACCACAAGACACCTCCCAGCCCGCGCGCTGGAGGCGTCTGCTGGTTTGGCTTCCGCTCCTGATCGCGCTCCCGGTTCTGTACTGGAATGCGTCCTACTTCCTCCCGTACATGGCCGACGACTCGCTGATCGTGGCGAGATACGCCGAGCGCCTGATCGACGGACACGGTCTGACGTGGACCGACGGCGAGCGCGTCGAGGGCTACTCGAACCTCTTGTGGACGGTTTCGGTCGCGGCGATTGGGGCGCTTGGGATCGACATCCTGGACGCGGCGCGGCTGCTCGGGGTCACGTGCATGGCGTCGGTGTTGCTGGCGCTCGCGTGGGCTCATGCGCCGCGATCGTTGGTGGAGCTCATCCCGCCGACGCTGACGGCCTTGCTGTTCGCGTCTGCCGGGCCCGTGGGCGTGTGGTCGATCGGCGGGCTCGAGCAGTCGATGGTGGCCGCGCTGCTGGCCTGGGCGTTGGTCGCCGTGTTCCCGATCGTGGATGGCGAGGATGCATCGAGCCGACGTGCGTTGTTGGTCGGGCTCCCGCTCGGGCTGCTGTGCTGGACTCGCCCGGATGGGCCGCTGTTCACGGCCGTGTTCGCCGGTGTCACGGTGCTGCTGTTCAAGCTGCGCCGAGAAGGTTGGGCGCTGGGGCTGCGCATGACGGTGCTGCCGGTCGTCGCGGTCGCGCTGCAGCTCGCTTTCCGGCTGATCTACTACGGTGATTGGCTGCCCAACCCCGCGTACATCAAGGCGCGCGTGACCGACGATCGCCTCGCGGAGGGCATCGAGTATGTCGTCGGGCCCTGGGAGTGGATGGTCCCCGCGCTGGTGCTCGCGGGTCTCAGCTTGGTCGCGAGCTTCGTCGGCAAGCACCAGCGCGGGCGCTCGATCCTGCTGCTGTGCTGCTTCTTGGGCTGGGCTGGCTACCTGATCGCGATCGGCGGAGACATCTTCGCCGGGCGCCGCCACTGGGTCCCGCTGTGGGTGCTGCTCGCGTTCATGGTCGCGCCGGGGCTCGACTGGGTGATCCGACGCAAGCGTCTGTGGCTCACGCTGGTCGTCACGATCACGAGCCTCGCCGCCGTCTACCACCTCGCCCAGCGGCAGCGCGAGGATCCCAAGGTCCAGCAGGCCAAGAAGCAGACCTGGCAGTGGGAGGGAGAGATCCTCGCGCGCGTGCTCGGTGAAGGGTTTCGCGCCGAGCAACCGCTGATGGCGGTGACGGCCGCGGGCACGCTCCCCTACTTCTCGAAGCTGCCGTGCCTCGACATGCTCGGCTTGAACGATCGCCACATCGCGCGCCAGCGGCCCGAGCAAGCCGGGGACTTGGCCCACGATCACGCCGACGGGGCCTACGTGCTCGATCGAGAGCCGGACCTGATCGTGTTCTCGCTCGGGATCCGACCCGGGTTCGAGGCCGGCCGGCAGATCGCCCGCGACTCGAGGTTCAAGCGCGACTACACGCCGGTGGTGTTCCGCGGCTACACGCCGCACGAGCGCGACGGCATCGTCTACGTGCGCCTGCACGGGCGCGTCGGCATTCAGGCCGAGGACGATGTCGTGACCGTGCCCGCTTACCTGCTCGACGGCGATGGCGTGATCGCACAGCCGGGCGTCGACGGCGGGATCGAGACCGTGATCCCGGCCAACACGATCCTGACCAGCAGGGTGCTCCCGCTCGGTCCCGGCACCTGGCGGGTCACGGTCGATCCGCCCAACCCCAACGTCGAGGCGGGCCTCTACATCGGCAAGCAACACCACAAGAACGTGCTGTCCGTGCGCGACAAGCAGCAGGTGCGGCTGCGCGTGAGCTCCCGCGACGTCAGCAGCCTGCTCGGCACGATTCGCATCGAGCGTGTCTCGCAAGCCAGCAAAGCGAGCCCAACGGTGGTCGAGCTGCCGAACTACAGCGTCGAGCCGTTCGGCACCTTCGAGGACGGACTCGACGGCTGGCGCAGGCAAGGCTCCGCGTTCAAGAACAACCCCTCGCGCAAGCCGAGGAAGCAGCAGTCGACCATCAAGGGCAACGTCGGCAAGTTCCTCAACAGCTTCGGCCCCAAGGGCAAGGATCGGACCAAGGGCATCCTCACCAGCAAGCCGTTCACGGTCGGCGACGGCACGGTCCTGAGCTTCCGCATCGCTGGCGGCACGCACTGGCGAGTCGGCGTCCGCCTGATGGAAGGCAACCGCACGCTGATGGCCTGGCATGGACGTGAGAGCGAGGAGCTCGAAGAGATTCGCTTCGCGCTCCGCCCGTTCGCCGGGCGCTCGCTTCACGTTCAGGTCTACGACGAGTCCTCGGGTCCTTGGGGTCACGTGATCGCGGACGAGTTCGTGCTCATGCACCCGGCGAAGTGACTCAGTCGCTCCAGAGCTCGACGTGGAGATGCATCTTCGACGTCGACCGCGACGCGATCGACGACATCCTCACCGCCAACTACAACGACCACGGAATGGCGTTATCGCTCGCGATTTGTGGTTGAACACCGCGCACTCCGCGGGCCACCATGATTCCATGCCCACCGAGTCGCGTCGTCCCAATCCTCTGTCCCAGAGCCTGACTCGAATTCTTCGTGAAGGACCCGCCGACGAATTGGTCGAGATCCACACAGTCGGCCAGCTCCGTTCACTGTTGCGCGAGCTTCGAGGCGCGCTCAACCGCAACCCGCGGCTGGCGTCGCTCTGGTTGGCAAACCCCGACAAGACGCTTCGCGCAATGGGCCTCGTGCTCCGTGGTGACGCGCGCAAGCGCTTCGACGAGCTGCGCAAGCAAGACGGCTGGACCGACGACGACGCAGCGTTCGAGCGTGCGTCGGCCTTCGACACGCCGGACTCCCCCGAGCTGCAGCTGCGTTTCGACGACGAGGGGAGCCTGCGTCGGATCGCGTCGAACGACCAACCGCTCGAACGTGCCGTGGTCGCGAAGGTCGAGCGGTTGCGCGACATTCCGCGCGGCTCGAGCCTGCTGAAGCCGGCTGCCCAGCAGGCGCAGCGCAATCCTGCGCCGCCTGCTGGCAGCAGCACCGCGCCGACCGGCGTGGGTAGCCACGATCAGCCACTCTATTTCAACGGGACCACCGGAAGCTGGGACGTGGTCTTGCAGGTCCACGAAAACCTCCTGGCCCGCCTCTCCCACATGTTCTTCGCTGCCCAAGCGCTCGGCTCGGCATTCGGCGGGGCGAAGAACACCCCATTCGTCGACAATCGCTTCACGCTGGAGGCCTGGCTGCTCAAGCTCATCAAGGTCGACTTGACCTTCGTCGCTACTTCGGGAGCGCGGTTGTTGACCTTCGTTGGTGCCGCAGATGATGAGGTTGGAATCTGCATGCGTGTGTCGGTGGTCGCGTCGAGCCGCTGGAACTCGTCGTCTCCATGGGAAGTGGATGATCGCTACGAGGCCGAGGTCATCCGCTACGGCAAGCTCACCAAGACATCGTCTGTGACGATCGCCGAGGACACGCTCGAGCGACTGTTCACGGCCAACCTCGCCGACGGCCGCTCGGTGATCGAGTTCGATGGCCAAGCTGACGCCGGCCGCGAGCAGCTCTTGAGCGCGGCGCTCGACGCCTACTTCGAAGCAGAGCTGCCCAGCTACCCGGTGAGCTTCAAGATCCCCAATCAGCCGCCATTCATCACCTGGGCGAGCGCATCAGGGTTTTGTCGCGCCACCCCTCCGGACTTGAATGCGCTCAGCGTTTGCTACGGTAATCACAACGGATCATTCCGCACCTACATTCTTCATCATGGTCGCAACGTCGCGCTCGGCATCAGCGACGGCGCGATGATCCACACGATGCGCGCAGAGCTCCCTGACGTCCCGTACAAACAGGACGGGATCACGATCGAGTCCTGGGACATTGCGCTGCGCGACGGTCACATCGAAGTCGAAGCCAAGGGCTATAAAAAGATCCTCTTCAAGGTCGGTTTCACTTACAAGGCGGAGGTCTCGCTCGCACTCCGCAATGGTCGGCTGGTCGGCGAGGTCGATGAGAGCAAGCTGAAGCTGCCGGCCGGGTTGTGGCTCCTGGTGGCGCTGTTCTTGCGGCTCAAGGGCATCGTCGTGATGGCGGTGGCCGCTGCCATCGCCAAGGGTGCCGTGAACGCGGCGATCGGCGATAACCTGGATCTCGCCTCGGGGACCGCGGATTTGTTCTCGTCGTTCGAAAATGACCTGATCCGGGTGGTCCCCGATTTCGACGACGTCTCCGTGAACCCCAACGGCGTGTTCTTGCGGGGCAACATCCTCATCAACCCCGACGATTGAGCGATTGGGCTCTAATCGCTCCAGACCGGCAGCTCGACGTGGAAGGTCGCCGACTCGCCCGGTTGATTCTCCAGCCACAGCACGCCGCCATGCTCGGCCACGATCCCGTGGCTGACTGCGAGCCCCAAGCCGGTCCCCTGATCTCGACCCTTGGTCGTGAAGAAGGGATCGAAGATCCGCCCGACCACATCGACCGGCACGCCGCCGCCGCGATCGCAGACCGAGAGCCGCACCCACGCTCGACGGTCGCGCTCGATCGTGGTTGCGCTGATCTCGATGCGCTTGTCCTCGTGATAGTCGGGCCAGCGCGAGCACAGCGCGTCGCGGGCGTTGGTGACGAGGTTCATGACGACCTGCTGGATCTGCTGCGCGCGGCAGTACACCTGCGGTAGGTCGCCGGGGATCTGCAGCTGCAGCGTGATCTGATCCCTGCGCAGCACCGTGCGGATCAGCGACAGCGTGCCCTCGACGACGTCGCTGATCGTGGCCGGGATCGCCGGGCGCTCGCCCTCCTGACGCGAGAACGCGAGCAGGTTGCGGACGATCGCGGCGACCCGCTCCGACTCTTGACCGATCTCGATTGCGAACTCGCGGGTCAGCTCGCTCGAGTCGGCCGCGGTCGCGATCAGCTCGGCGTAGTTCATGATGCCCTGGACCGGGTTGTTGATCTCGTGGGCGACGCCGCTGGCCAGCGTGCCGATCGACTCGAGCCGCTGCTGCTGGCGGATGGTGGCCTCGAGCCGCGCGTTGGCGGCCTCGGCCTCGCGCCGCGCGGTCACGTCGGTGCCGACCGCGATCACCCGCTCGACTCGGCCGTCGACGACGATCGGCGCGAACCGGGTCATGTACCAGCGCAGCGCTCGACCCGAGAAGTTGGCGCGCAGCTCGATCTCGCGTTGCTCACCGGTGCGCACGACCTCGGCCATGGTCTTGCGCACGTCGGGCAGGTGCTCGATCTCGATGAACTCGCCGGCCAGCGTGCCGACCACCCGCGCGCGCGCGCTGTCGTCCTCGACATGGTTGATGAACTCGATGCGACCGCTGCGATCGAGCAGCAGCACGATGTCGGGCAGGCCCTCGACCAGCGAGCGCCAGCGGACCTCGCTCGCGCGCAGGGCCTCGTAGAGCTGGGCGTTCTCCAGCGCGTTGGCGGCCTGCGTGACCAGCAGGCGCAGCAGCTCGAGCCGATCGCCCGACAAGCTGCCGGGGCTCAGCTTGTTCTCGAGGTACAGCACGCCGAGCAAGCGGCCCTGCTTGAGGATCGGCAGGCACAGCACCGAGCGCACGCGGAAGCGCTCGACGTAGGGATCGGCGGCGAAGCGCAGATCGGTGCTGATGTCGTCGAGCACCGCCGGCTCGAGCGTGCGCTCGACGAAGTACACGACCGAGATCGGCACGTCCTCGGCGGCCTGCTCGAGCGGCACCGGGGTCCGCAGGTAGCTCTGCATGCCGTACTCGGTCGAACAGATCGCGACCACGCCAGGCTTGCCGTCGCGGCGCAGGACCAGGACCGCCCGCTCGGCGCCGGCGTTCTCGAGCCCGATGTTCATGACCCGCTCGACGACCTCCTCGAGCCGCAGGTCCTCGGCGATCGCCTGCGAGGTCTTGAGGATGGTCGCGAGGTCGAGCGCCCCGCCGCTCATCGAGCTGCTGGTGGTCGGCAAGCGCGAGCTGGTCCAGGTCTCGCTGTCGCCACGCTCGCCCGCGTGCGCGCGCTCGCGGGCCAGCGCCGGCCAGCCCCGCTCGAGCTGCGCGACCTTGGTGAACGCGCCCCAGTAGTGATAGCGGGCTCGCGCAGCGCTGATCGGACCGAGCGCGAGATCGTCGAGCTGGTGCGCGCGCGCGTGCTCGGCCATGCGCTCGAGCGTGAGCGCCTCGAGCAGCGGCAGGTGAGCGGCCGCGGCCTCGCGTCGCGCGACCC
>DATLLB010000238.1:0-6546 GCA_035538075.1 Enhygromyxa sp. | reverse complement strand
GTCCGCGCGATCCTTCGGCGCCTGTTCGCACGCGCGAGTCGTCGGGGCCTGCTCGCACGCGCGAGTCGTCGGGTCCGCGGCCGGCCGAGCGCTCGGCTCCGCAGCGGCAGGCCGAGCCGGAGGTCGCCAAGCCGAAGCCGGCGCCCCAACCAGCGCTGCCGGTCGAGCCCGCCGAGGACGATGAGCTCGATGGGTTCGAGACGGACGGCCGTAAACGACGCGGTGTCAGCCCGGGGCTGATCGCGTTCCTCGGCGTGATCGCGGCGGTCGGGGTGATGTTCGGGGTGCCGAGCATCCGCACCAAGCTGCTGAGCCTGGGCCAGGATCGCGGGACCGAGCAGGTGCCCGGCAACGGCGAGCCCACGCCCGAGATGGAGGCCGCCGAGCTGGCGCTGAAGAAGCTCGGCACCGCGGAGCTCGCTCGGGCCGAGGCAGATCTGCAGCGAGCGATCGATGCTGGCGGCGAGCCAACCACCGTCGCGGCGATGAAGGTGGTGCTCGCTGATCTGCTGCTGAGCCGCGCGATCGCCTACGAGATCGCGGCGGCGCTCGACGCTGCGCAGCGCGATGACTTCCGTCGCCGGGCCGAAGAAGATCGCGAAGATGGAGAGCGCCTGATCGACACCGTCGAGGGAGCGCCCGACACCGATCGCCTGACCGAAGTGCGAGCGCTCGCTCGCCTGGCTGCCGGTCGACCCGAAGCCGAGGTGCTGCCGCAGGTGCCCGACGGCGCAGCCGAGGCCAAGCTGATCGTGCAGGCGGCGGTGCTCTGGCAGGACCTCGCGGCGCCCGTGCCTTCGGGGTTGGTCGCCGGCCTGAGCGAGCTGCCCGAGCGCAGCGGTCTGGGTGAGAGCGCGCTGGCGCTGGCGCTGGTGCGGGCGGGCGACTCGGTCGCAGCCAAGAACGCGGCCGAGCGACTGTTGGTCGGCGCTGGCGATCAGGTCGTCGCGTTGGCCGTGCGCTCGCATCTCGATCAGAGCGGCGCGGCCACCGAAGGCGAAGCCGAGACCGGCGAGACCGAGGGCGAGCCCGAAGCGGGCGAGACCGGAGCGGGCGAGACCGGGGGTGATCCGGTTGCCAAGGCGCCACCGCGACCGGGCGAGGCCCCCGCGGAGACCGACAATGGCGGGGGTGGTGGAGGCGGTGGCAGCTTCGACAAGCTGGTCGAGCGCGGCTGCAGCCAGGTGTCGAGCGGCGAGGCAGCGGCAGGCGTCAAGACCTTGCTGCGCGCCTTCGACATGAAGGACAACAACCTCGACGTGCTCGTGTGCCTCGCCGACGGCTACGCTGCGCAGGGCCAGAGCGCCCAGGCGGCGAACTTCTACGATCGTGCGCTCGACCAGTCGCCGTCCAACATCCCGGCGCTGCGCGGCGCGGCCAAGCTGGCGGCCAAGAACGGCAACGACGAGCGGGCCAAGAAATTCTACGAGCGGCTGCTGGCCGCCGATCCCGACAACGCGACGGCGCAGGCCTGGTTGGCCAAGCACGGCGGCCAAGAGGCCCCCGCCGAGCAGCCGTCGCCAGAACCAGCCCCGAGCGGTTGAACGGAGAAGTCATGACACGCCCGAGCGAGAACGAAGAAGAGTATTTCCTGCGTCAGGAGCTGCTGAAGCGGCGCGAGGCGGTCCAGCAGAAGCACGCCGAGCTGGCCGAGGGCGAGCGAGCGCGGCTCAAGGAGCTGCACTGGATGCGCTGCGCCAAGTGTGGCGCCGAGCTGCAAGAGGTCGAGTTTCGCTCGGTCAAGGTCGACAAGTGCTTCTCCTGCGGGGGCGTGTACCTCGACGACGGCGAGCTCGAGCAGCTGGCGGGACGGCCCGGCTGGTTCGACTCGATGCTGAAAATCTTCCGGTAGCGGTCACGGATTGACCGGCCGCTCGTAGGGCTTGCGGCATGATCCTGGCGCGTGATCCGTTGGCCCGCCTCGCACGGCGGGCCGTGTCCGGCGATCGCCGGGCGTTCACGCGCCTCTATCGCGAGCTGCACCCGCTCGTCGCTCGCTTCGTGGCCCGCCGGGTCGACTCGCGGGCCGACGCGGAGGAGCTGGTCGCCGAGGTGTTTCGCCGGCTGGTCGAGCACCTCGGCGCGTTCGATCCGGCGCGTGGGAGTGTGCGCGCGTGGGTGCTTCGCATCGCTCGCAACGCGGTGATCGATCACTACCGCACGCGCAAGAGCCCGGTCGCGCTCGAGGTGATCGCCGACGGGCTGTGCGAGCTCGCGGGGCCGCTCGATCACTTGATCGCCGACGAGCGTGCGTCTCGGGTGCGGGCGCTGCTCGACGCGCTGCCGCTGGAGACCCGTCGACTGCTCGCGCTGCGCTACGGCGACGGGCTGCGCCACGCCGAGATCGCCGAGCTGCTCGGGATCGGCGAGACCGTGGTCCGCAAGCGAATCTCGCGAGCTGTCCGCGAGCTGCGGGCGCGCTCGTCCGGGATCGAAGACGACGCGCCGGAGGTGTCCCATGCCGTCTGAGATCGATCGTCTGCTGCATGACCTGCATGCGCCGCCCGTCGAGGTGCCGGCCGCCGACGTCGAGCTCGAGCGCGACGTGATCGCGCGCTGGGCTGCGCGGCATGAAGCCGCGACGCCACGCGGGTGGTTTGTGTCGCTCCCGAAGCTCGCGGGCGCGCTCGCGGCCGGGGTGCTGGCGATCGTCGGCGCCTGCGTGTTGCCGACCAGCTACGACGTCCCGCTCGGGCTCAGCGTGGAGATCACGACTCGTGCCGAGCTCCCGCACGAGGCGATCGCCGAGTTCGTGCGCGAGCAGGGCGACGCTGGCGAGGTCGACGTGTTCGTGCGTCGGCAGCTGGGCGATCACGCCGACGAGCCGCAGACGCAGATGCTGATCCGCATGTGGGATCAGAACCTGGCCGTCGGCGAGCTCGAGCACGAGCTGCGCGAGGCATTCCCGGACGAGCTACGCGAGGCGACGATCCGCGAGACGCCGCTCGAGGGCGAGGTCGAGACCATCTGGGGCCGCCGCATCGCCCATCGAGCGTTTCACGTCGCGCTGCGCGAGGCCGACCTCGAGCAGGCCCGCGCGCACCTGCTCGTGCAGCTGCGGGCGCAAGGCGTGACCGCGGAGCAGGTGGTCGTCGAGGTCCAGGATCGGCCCGACGGGCGCCGCGAGATCAAGGTGCAGATCGAGCACTCCCAAGAGGGCGAGCTGTCGCTACCGCTCGACGAGCTCGGCCCCGAAGCTCGGTTCGTGCTCCACCCTGAGGACTAAACCGACCCAACGACACGCGCGAGCGAGCGGACCAGCGCCTCGAGGTTGTCGACGCGCAGCCCGTGCAGCTCGCGGCCGAGGTCGATCTGCACGCCGCCATCCCACGCCCGCAGGTATGCGCCCGGGAAGCTGGTCAACGCGTCGAGCGGCGCGTCGCCGAAGGCCTCGAGCGCGCGCAGCTCTCCGTGCACGCGATGGCTGCGGGCCAGCAGGTGAGCTGGCCGTTGCCCCCGCGCTCCGGCGTCGGGCACCAGCTCGAAGGTCGGCTCGCCGCGACCCGGCAGGCCGACGACGATCTCGATCCGGGTCGCGCTCGCGTCGATGCGCGCGCGCAGGTCGAGCAGCGGCCCATCGATCTCGCCGCGCAGGCCGATCGCCGCCGTGTCCGGTCCGGTGTGCACGAGCGTCGGCGCGGGCAGCCCGAGCCGCTCCGCGAGCCCGACGATGCACGCGTGCACGGCCGCGACCGAGCTCGAGCCTGCGGCCGGCCGCACCCCGGAGTCCTCCAGCTCGGCCTCGAAGCGGCGCAGATCGAAGCGCGGCGCCAGCTCGCGAAACGGTGCGCCCGGCAGCAGCCCCTCGATCATCAAGAGCGCGCCGGTGCCCAGCATCAGCACCAGGTGCGGGCTCGAGAACCCGATGCCGGCCACCGCCATCAGCCCGAGCGCGATCCCTCGCACGCGATCCTCGGCCGAGACCAGCGCCGCGTACACGGTCACGACCAGGAAGAACAACCCCATCATCAGGGCTGCCGAGCGCACATCGTCGACGTAGGAGGGGTAGGGGACCTGAAACCCGAACAGCGACTGCAGCAGCCCGCCGAGCCCGTCCTCCAGCTCGCCGAAGCCGTGCTCGTACAGGTAATAGAAGAACATGCTGCCGAGCAGGCAGATCAGGCCGACGACGATCAGCACCCACAGCTCGACGCGCGGACGCAGCAGCACCAGCGTGACGATCGAGGTGAGCACGATCGCCGCACCGATCGCGGTCACACCGAAGCCGTCGACCAGCTCGCCCGAGAGCCCCTGCGGACCCGCGAAGCCCAGCCGCACGACCACGGGCAGCAGCAGCACCAACGCCAGCGGTCGCCGCTGCGGCGGGCCGAGCTGCCGCCAGAACACCACCGCTGCGCACGGCCAGGCCAGCAGCAACAGCGCCGCGCCGATCGTGGCGAGGCTCGGCGAAGTCAGCCACGCCGGACCGACCGGGATCTGGCCCAGGTGAGCGCTCGCCAGCGCGATCGCACCCGGTACCGCCAGCGCAGCGGGCACGAAGCGGGCCGGGCCGAGCCGCGTGTCGCGAACCCAGCCGATCGGCACCATCACCGCCAGCACCAGACACAGCAGCGCCGCGAAGTGATGCAGCACGAACTCGCCGTGGAAGGCCAGGCCGAGCCCGGTGATGTGCTGACGCAGGCCGTACCAGAGCCCGAGCGGCCACAGCAGCAGCAGCGCGACGGCGATCGGCGTGCGATCGCGGACCATCCAGATCGACAGCCCCGCCGCGGCGATCAGCGCGGCCACGACCAAGTAGATGCGCGCGCCCTCGTTCGCCGCCGCCAGAAAGTTCTCGAGGCTGGCGAGCCCGAGCACGATGCTCGCGACCACCTGCAACAGCCCGGCGACCAGCGCGACCGAGGCAATCCCCCATGGCGAGCTATTTGGCCCCCCCTCGGCCGCCTCAGTGTGAGCCGCGGGCGGCCGCTTCGCGGCCGTTCGCTCGCTACGCGAGCGAAGCGGATCGGTTCGTGGTTTTCGGCCGGACGCAGTGCCCCCCGTTGGGGGGCTATGTCGCTCGGTGCTCAGGAATCGGCAGGGTAGCAGGAAATCGACCGGTTTTTTGGTCGCCGCGCGGTGACCTCCTACATGTAGGACATGAACCGGCGAGACTTCCTGCTCGGCCTCTCCGCGATCGGCGCTGGTGCTGCGCTGGTCCGTCCGTCCCGCGCCCTGGCTGCGCCCAAGCCGGTGATCGAGCAGCGCTTTCGACTGGTCATCGATCCCGGCCACGGCGGCGAGAACCTCGGCTGCCGCGCCTACCAGGCCGGGCCGCACGAGAAGCAGATCACGCTGGTGCTCGCGCAGTCGCTCGCCGGCCGCGTCGTCGAGCTGATGCCCCACGCCGAGGTGCTGCTGACCCGCGAGCAGGACGAGACCCTGCACCTCTCGCAGCGCACCGCGTTCGCCAACGCCTGCGAGGCCGACCTGTTCCTGAGCCTCCACTGCAACGCCTCGCCGCACGCCGACCAGACCGGCTTCGAGACCTTCCTGCTCGACGTCGAGGCCTCGAGCACCGACGCCGCGCTCACGGCCCAGCGCGAGAACGACGACGGCTTCGCCCGCCCGCGCAGCGCCGAGGCCGACGACGACGTGTCGATCATGCTGCGCGAGCTCGGCATGACCGAGCACCGCAAGCGCGCCGGCTACTTCGCGCGGGCGATCCAGCGCGAGCAGGCCAAGCGGTTCCCCGATCGCTTCGATCGCGGCGTCCGCCAGGCTCGCTTCGACGTGCTGATGGGCGCGCGCATGCCCGCGGTGCTGCACGAGGTCGGGTTCTTGGATCACGCGCACGAGAGCGAGCTGCTGCTCGACGAGCAGGGGCGCGCGGGGATCGTGGAAGCGCTCGCGCAGGCGACCGCGAGCTACTTCAACGAAGTCGTGCGGCGCGGGTGATTCAGCCGGGCGCGTCCATCGGTGGCGTCAGCGGCACGTGCAGATCCCGGAGCATGGCGTCGAGCGCCTCGAAGTCGGCGTCGGGGCCGAGCTTGTCGCCGAGCGTGCTCACGATGCGACCGCACAGGAAGCAGATCGTCAGCTCGCCGAGGATCGCCCCTTCGCCGTCGTAGAGCGCGATCGCATGGTGCGGGTAGAAGCAGTACGCAGGGCCGACGATGTCTCGGTAGGTAGCGATGCGAACCAGCTCGATCAGCTGCGCATCGCTCAGGCGTGCGCCGGCCTCGGGCGTGCGATCGGGGTTGAGCTGGCCGTCCTCGGCGAGCAAGTGGGCGCGGTGGTCCAGCTCGTCGAGCGGGGTCTGCAGGTTGATCGCGAAGGCCCGCGCGTGGTCGAGCGTGGGCAGGCCGAGGAAGGCTCGGACTTCATCGTTCGTCGCCGGTCCGCGCGGCTCGGCCTGCACGGGCTCTGAGTCGGGTGGTTTGGACTCGGGCTGCGGCTCGGGAGCGGGGGCTGGCGAGCCGCACCCGAGCAACGCTGTGATCATCACGAACCCCCAGCGCACGACTTCAGGATAACCGACTCAGCCGGTAAACAGCTCGATGCCCCCGACCTCGACCGGCTTGGCCGGCAGCAGCTCCCCGATGA
>DATLLB010000237.1:0-14570 GCA_035538075.1 Enhygromyxa sp. | reverse complement strand
GTGCGAGCGCGGCCATTCGCAGGTCGACCCCAGCGCAGCAGCACCCACGTCCCGAGCGGGATGCCGAGCAGCAAGTGCAGCGCGGCGCAGACCGAAGCCAAGCCGAGCACCTGCGGCCCGAGCAACGCGGCCGCGAGCGGGATGCCCAGATAGGCGATGTTGCCGAGCATCGAGCCGAGCCCGAGCGCCGCGCGAGCGTCGGGCTCGACGCGTCGACTCAGCATCGCAATCCCGCCGAGCACGATCAGCGAGGGCAGCAAGCTCGCGAGCAAAAACCCCGGCGTGGCCGCGAGCGCGAGCTCGGCCGTGTACACGCCGGCGAAGATCAACGCCGGAAACGCCAGGTACAGGCACAGCCGATTGAGCGTGGCGATCGCCTGCTGCGGATCCGCGAACAGCTTCAGCACCCCAAACAACACCCCGGCGAGCGTGGCCAGGACCAGCGGCGCGACGGCGGCGAGCACGATCAAAACACTTCGTGGTGGAAGGCCATGCCGAGCCGCTCGCACAGCGGATCGAGCTCGCGCACCAGCGGCATCGGCCCGCACATGAACACCTCGACCCGCTCGGGCGCATGCTCGCGCAGGATCGCGGTCAGCAGCTCGTCCCAGTCCGGGCGCCCGAACTTGGTCTTGGCGGCGAGCCCGGTGACCACGTCGCGGCGGGTCTTGGCGTAGAGCACCTCGCGGGCCAGCTCGAGCGCGGCGGCGTCGAGGTGCTCGCGGGCGCCGGTCATGTAGATGTGGATGTCGAACATTCCGTCGACGTCCGACTGCTCGAGCGAGGCGAGCAGCTCGGTGAACCACTCGAAGGCGTGCTGATCCCGGTTGATCCAGATGAAGTGGACGCGCTCGAGCTGCGTGCCCTGGTGGCCAGCCCGGCGACGCAGCAGCATCGACTCGAGGATCGCCGCGAACGGGGTCACGCCGATGCCAGCGCCGATCAGCACGGCGTGCTTGACCGCGAAGATGTGCGCGCTCGGGGTCCCGTACGGCCCGTCGAGCCGCGCGAGCAAGGGTTCCAGCGGGTCGGGCTCGGCGCGTTCGCGGGCGCGGGCGAGCTCGTAGAGCGCGTTGGTCCAGTTGCCGAGGCTGCGCACGTGCAAGCTGATCTCGTCACGCCCACGACCGATCCGCTCGGGGGCAGATGAGATCGTGAACGGGTGCCACTCGCCGCGCGCGAGCTCGGGGATCTTGATGAAGAGGTAGTCGCCCGCGCGGTGCTCCCAGCCCTTCGGCGCGGCGAAGCTCAGCTTGGTCACGCGCGAGGGCAGCACCTCGGTCGAGAGCTCGACCTTCTTGAGTCGCTGCTCGACCCGCAGGATCCGTTCGGCGACGTAGCCGACCAGCGGGACCGTGGCCCACATCCAGTAGACCGGGCCGTGGACCAGCAGCAGCACGAAGAACGGCCAGTAGCCGAGGTGCACGTAGTGAAACAGCTCGAAGTGCCCGGCGCGGCGAATCGGCTCGAGCGCGAAGGTCCACATCGCCCACAGCAGCACCATCAGCGCGAGCCCGGTCCAGCCCGGCCGCGTGAACAACAGGAGCTCGAAGAACGGCTGCGGCGACACGAAGTAGTTGCCGAAGTGCGCGAGCGTATGCACGACCGCGAACCCGAACAGCACATGCCCGACCAGCTTGTGAAACGCGACGCCGTGGTCGACCGGCAGCAGCCGACCAAACCGCTGCGCACGAACCCAGCTCAGGAACCGACGCAGCATCGGCACCAGGATCAGCGCGCCGTTGAAGTTGAGGCAGGCCCCGCAGCCGCGCGCGAGCTGGACGAAGCCGTTGGCCCCGGCGGCCCGGTAGCGCAGCACGGCCTGGCTGAACAGCGCGAGGTTGATCAGCACGTAGGCGATCTGGAACACCAGCTCGACGCCGTGCTCCTCGATCCAGTTGGCCGCCCGACGAAAGCGCGTCAGCTCGGGCGCGGGCGGGGGCTCGGGGTGGTTCTTGAGCACGCGCCAGACCGAGTCGGCCCGGGTCACGCGCTCGAGCAGCTCGGGGTAGCCGCCGAACACCGCCGCGAATTCCTCGAAGCTGATCTGCCCGTCGCCGTTGCGATCGGAGGCCTCGAACAGCGCGTCGATCATCTCTTCGATCAGCGCCTCGGGCAGCGTCACCGCGCTCTCGGCCAGCCCGATGTGGATCAGCCGCTCGAGCTCGACGCGGAGGATCGTGCCGTCCTCGTCCTGATCGTGCACGCGAAACAAGAACGCGAGCTTGTCGTGCGCCGTGCCGCCGAGCAGCTGCTCGATCGCGGCGATGAACTCGTCGCGCTCGATCACGCCGTTGTTGTTGCGATCGAACTGGCGAAACAGGTGGCGAGCGACGAACTCCGAGCGCAGCTCCAGCGCCTGTTGGAACGCCGGCACCGTGATTTGCCCGCTGTCGCCGGCCACCTGGTTGAACGAAGCCGTCAGCCGCTCGAGCTCGTCGCGCAGCTCCTGCACGCGAGCGCTTGGGGGAGTCTCGCTCATGACCGCGTGGCGCGGTTTTATCACTCGGCTGGTCGCAGCTGCGCGCCGCGGGCCTGCTGCTGCTCGAGGAACTCCGCGAGGCTGCGCACGCTCGCGTAGATGCGCTGGTTGGTCGCGTCGTCGCCCTCGGTGGTCACGCCGAAGCGCCGGTGCACGGCCATCGCCAGCTCGAGCACGTCGATCGAGTCGAGCCCGACCCCGGCCGAGGCCAGCGGCGCTTCGCTGTCGATGTCCTCGGGAGCCGTCTCGTCGAGCTTCAAGGCCTCGATGATCAGCACCTTGAGCTCGGTCTCGATCTGCTCGCGGGTCAGCTTGCGTGCGGGATCGCCGGGCATGTGCGGGCCGATGGTAAACGTCGGTTCGGGGCCCGTCCAGCCGCTCTAGGACGGGCTGGGCCGGGGCGTTTTCGTGCGGCCGCGGGCGGGACGCGAGCTACTCGCGGTAGCGCTTGAGCTTGCGAAACAGCGTCGCCGTTCCAATGCCCAGTCGCCGCGCGGCCTCGGCCTTGTTGCCACCGCTGGCGTCGAGCACCGCGAGGATGTGCTGGCGCTCGACGGCCGCGAGGCTCTCGTCGACGCCGTGGTCGCGCCGACGCAGCTGCCCGCCGTTGCGCGAGCGCGGCTCGAACCGCAGCCGCGCTCGATCGTCGCCTCGCATGCGGCACTGCGGATCGCCACGACCACGGCACTGGATCTCCATACACACGACCGCTCGCCCGTATGCGCGGCTCAGATACCCGCTCGCGAAGCCAGAGATCGACCAGCACACCGGGTGATCGACCTGGCCGAAGTGCAGCAGGTGCTGCTCGACCTCGTACGAGTCGCGCCAGATCGCTTCGACGAACGCGGGCGGGTCGTCGCGCTCGCGCTCGTCGACCGGCTCGAAGGTGGCCATGCCGCGCAGTCGGTGGAGGCGCCCGCCGGCGCGTCGCCACTCGTCCACGCTCGTCCACGGCAGCGCGCGCTCGAGCGAGTCCGCGGTGTGGCAGCCGTGGGCGTAGCCAACGCGAGTCATCACCTGCCGCGCCGCGTCGAGGCCGAACGCGTCGATCAACTCCTTGCGCAGCAGCCCGAGCGCATGCGAGTCGACCAGCATGGCTCTCTGCCCGGCGAAGCACAGCAGCCCGCCGTCGCTCTGAAATTCGAGCAGATCGTCGAGCATCAGGTCGCTCGCTCGCATCGATTCCTTCTATAGCATCACGATCTCGGGGGATTGTGGCGGTCGAACCGCTGAGCTGTTGCAGGTGAGCAGGCCAACGGCCCGAGCCACCGTCGATGTTGCGCTGGAGTAACTGTCATCACCTACCATCGAACGCCTGCCCATCATGCTGACCATCCGACGCGCCGAACAACGCGGGAGCGCCAACCATGGCTGGCTCGACACCCGCCACACGTTCTCCTTCGCCGACTACTACGACGCCAATCACATGGGTTTTCGCGCGCTGCGGGTCATCAACGAAGATCGCGTGGCGCCCGGCAAGGGCTTTGGGACCCACGGGCACCGCGACATGGAGATCATCTCGTACGTGCTGGAGGGCGGGCTCACCCACCGCGACTCGATGGGCAACGGCTCGGTGATTCGTCCGGGCGAGGTCCAGCGCATGAGCGCCGGGACCGGCGTGCGCCACAGCGAGCACAACGCCTCGCAGGAGCAGCCCGTGCACTTCCTGCAGATCTGGATCGTGCCCAGCCAGCGCAACTTGGCGCCCAGCTACGAGCAGCGGGCCTTCGCCGAGGCCGAGCGCGCCGGCTCGCTGCGTCTGGTCGTCGATCCCGACGGCCGCGACGGCGCCCTGCGGATCAACGCCGACGCGCGGCTCTACGCCACCTCGCTCGACGTCGGCGCGAGCGTCGAGCACGAGCTGTCGGCCGGGCGCCACGCGTGGATTCAGGTCGCGCGCGGCGTGATCGAGGTCGACGGGCAGACGCTGAAGGCGGGCGACGGCGCAGCCACCAGCGACGCCGGGCGCCTGGTGTTGAGCGCGATCGAGCCGGCCGAGGTGCTCGTGTTCGACCTCGCTTGATCCACCTACTTCTTGCCCAGCAGCCGGACGAGGGTGAACACGATCGTCGTGAGCACCAGCGCCGGCGGCACGGCGAGCAGGCTGAGCACGATCCAGCCGCCGACCGTGAGGTGATCGCAGTCGGTCCACGCTTCGCCCACGGGCGGGCAGCGAGAGACGAACCACAGCACGCCCTCGATCGCCAGCCAGAACCCCAGCGTGGTGCCGATGAAGGCTCGACATCCTCGGTTGGCGTCGGGCTCGATCGCCTGCACTGGGGCAGCGTCCGCGGGCTCGTCCGTCACCGGCCGAGCATGCACCAAAAGTGGATCGCCTGCTGGGCAACAAGATGTGGCAATCGCCGTCGTGCTTGATCCAGGCGAGCGCTCCGGCGCATTGATGATAGGTTGTAAATGTGCATGATACGGGCGCCTGCCGCGGTTGTGAAAAGCAGGTGGCACGAAGTGCCCGGCTTTGTCTGCGATTGTCGAGCGAATCCTCGTTTGCTGGGCAGCACGAAGAACCGCCCGCATACACCTCACATGAATCGCACTCTTCGAGTTATCGGTCGCACTTTCCCGGGCACGCTCCTTCTACTCTTCGCCTTGCCGGCTTGCGACGAGGTAGGCGACTACGAATCCGACCCCCGCGCCATCCAAGTCATCATCGACGAGGAACCGAGCGATAGCGAGAGCGGCGGCGAAGAAGAGCCCCCGCGCGACGACGGCGGGGCCGAGTGTGTCTGCGAGTGCCCGGCCGAGTGCCCGTCCACGGATGACGAGCCCGACGACAGCGGCGGTCCGGGCCAAGGTGGCGGAAACGGCAAAGGTGGCGGCAACGGCAAGGGCGGCGGCCAGGGCCAGGGCGGCGGCCAGGGCCAGGGCGGCGGTCAGGGTCAGGGGCAGGGTCAAGGCAACGAATAGGATTTCATTTCGATAGACGGAAAACGGCACGGTCGAGCATGGTAGCTTCTGCGCCCGCGAGATTGCTGCTCGCGGGCGCAGAGGCTCGATTCGTTCGTGGTCGATCTCAGCCAGCGAGCTGCTGTTCGTGCACGCCGACGCGCTGCTCGAGCGCAGTCACGCAGGGGCGAATCACCGCCACGAGTGCGGCCGTCCGCACGTCCGCTCGCAGCACGTCGTCGAGCACTCCATGCTCGCGCAGCGCGTCGGTGCGCCCGCGCGACGGTGTCTCGCGCTCGACCGCCGCGATCGCCAAACCGAAAGTTTGCAACGCGAAGCGCCGCAGCGACGCGTCCGCACGCTCGAGCATCCACGCGAGCGTCCGCCAGCCGAGCTGAGCGTGGCGCAGCTCGTCCGTCGCGATCGTCTGCATGATCGCGGCGACCACCGGATCGCTCGCCCGCGACGCGGCCTCCTGGGCCTCGATCGCGGCCAGCGTCTCACCCACGCAGGCCTCGACGATCAGGCCCTCGAGGATCGCCCGTCGATCGACACCGCTCGAATTGTCTTCACGGGCAGAAATGCAGCGATCGACCGCGAGCGCACCCGGCCCGACCGGCGCGCCCGCGTAGGCCGACGCCAGCCCGAAGGCCAGGCGCGCGTGCACGATCTCGTCGGCCAGCGCCGCGCGGGTGTCCGCCAGCAACTGCGGCGGAGCGCCGAGCGAGAGCAGCTGCGTGGCAAAGCGTGCGAACGAGGCGATCGAGGCGTGCTCGAATTGTCCGATCTCCGTCCAGTACTCGGCCAGCGCCGCTCGTGTCGCGAGATCAAGCAGGCGCGGCTTGGCGGCGATCGACCAGTCGCTGCGGGCGACCGCCGGCGCGATGCGGGCCTCGCCGGCGACGAAGAACGGGCGACCGCAGTCGCAGCCACACCAGCCCGGCGGGTTGCAGGTCCAGGCCTGGCCGTCGAAGTTGCACTGGTGCATGACCGTGCCACCCTCCGGCCAGGCCTCGTCGCACAGCGCCTCGCTGCAATCGGCGGTGACATGACATTCTTCGGTCGGCCCGGCGCAGGCGAACTGGTAGGTGTCGCCGCAGCAGTCCTCATATTTGCTGAGGCCGCACAGGCCGTCGCCACAGTCGGCGTCATTCGTGCACCCGGCCGGGACGCAGGTGGCCTGATCGCCGATCACACCCGCGCACGCGCAGACGTAGCCAGCGTCGCAATCGGCGTCGGTCGTGCACCCGTAATTGCACGTGCAGCCCTCGAAGGTCTCGTTCTGGCAGCTGCCGTGGGGCTTGTCGGTGCAATCGGCCGCGGTCGAACAGATACCGCCGCCGAACTCGGCACAGTTTGGATCATCGACGCCCTGCGGGTTCACGCACTCGACCGCCTCGACGCGGTGCACGAACCCGTCCTCGCACTGGACGAAGCCGCTCGGCGTGTCGGTGCCCGCCTGCAGGATCGGCGTCGGGTTGGCGCAGGCGTAGGGCTCACCGTCGCCGTCGCCATCGCCATCGCCGTCTCCGGGCTCGCCGTCGCCGTCTCCGGGCTCGCCGTCGCCATCGCCGGGTTCGCCGTCGCCGTCGCCGTCACCAGGGTCGCCGTCGCCATCACCAGGGTTGCCGGTCGTCTCGGACTCGGTGCCGTCGATGGTACCGGGCCCGACCGCGCAGCCGAGCGGCAGTCCGAGCGCGGCGAAGATCGTGAGCGTGATTCGATCGAAATTTGTCTGCATGGCTTTGCTCCTAACCGGGGAACCACCCCACATACACATCGGCGACGGTCCACGAATTGATGTTGACGGGATCGAGCCCCACGCCCTCGAAGGTCACGTCGGTGAGCTGCAAGGTGGCTTCGGCCGGGACCTCGAAGGGTTGCTGCATGCCAACCGGGACCACCGTCAAGGTCACCGTGCCGCTCACGGCCGTCCACTGCGAATTGAGGATCGGGCTCTGACCCGCGTCGTTGCAGCCCTGATCGAGGAAGCTGCCGAGCGCGATGGTCAGCGACACGTCGGCGCTCGGCAGCACGCTCTCGCGCACCTGGGCCTCGCCCAGCATGTGTGCGGTCGCGGCCAGCGGGGCGCCATCGAACATGATCGCCATCGTGGCCTCCGGGTTGGTCGCGGCGATGTAAACATCTCCGCAGCCGCCGACCTCGGTCAGCTGCTCGATGAAGTTCGAGGGCAAGCCGTCACCATCGCCATCACCATCACCATCGCCGGGCTCGCCGTCACCGTCACCATCGCCACCGCCATCGCCATCGCCAGGCTCGCCGTCGCCATCGCCGTCACCATCGCCGGGCTCGCCATCGCCGTCACCATCGCCCGGGTCGCCGTCACCGTCGCCGGTATCGGTGTCGCCATCGCCATCCCCAGCCTCGGCGTCGCCGGGAGACGGATCGTCTGCGCAGCCGAGCGGTATCATCAGGGCAATCCCGAGCAGCCAGGAAAGGGACCTAAGTCGCATCACCGGAGGGTATCAGGCGGCCATGCGAGCCCGCCCGGATCCGGCAAAAACCGATATAGTCTGCGCCCATGTCGGTGAGCGCCGCCTCGACTCAGGGCTACGACAAGATCGGACCCACCGCCCACGTCACGGCCTACGCCTGGTACCAGCTGGGCATGCCCTATGCGCACCTGTTCGTGACGCGCGAGGGTGCGGCGATGTACTGGGCGTTCGCGGGCACGTTTGGGGCGCTCGGCAAGGCGCTGTTCAAGCTGCCGAGCCTGGTCGAGTACCTCGAGTTTCGTCATCGCATGATCGAGGCGCAGCTCGAGCTGCTCGAGCCCGATCGCGTGATCGAGATGGGCGCCGGGCTCTCGCGCCGCGGAATTACCTGGGTGCTCGACCGTGGCGTTCGCTACACCGAGATCGATCTGCCGCACATGAGCGAGGCCAAGCGGCGCATGCTCGACGCTGCGCCGGGGCGCGTGCGCAGGGCCGTCCGCGAGGGCGAGCTGGAGCTGCGCAGCACCAACATCCTCGCGCCCGGCTTCGCCGACGAGCTCGCCGAGCTGCTGGCTGGCGCGCAGCGCCCGGTGGTGATCAGCGAGGGCATGCTCGACTACTTCGATCTCGACGATCGCCAGAAGCTGCTCGAGAACCTGGCCAAGGGCTTTCGCAAGGCCGGCGACAAGACCGGCGTCGGGGGCCACTACCTCACCGACCTGCAGCGTGGCGATCGCGAGCGCAAGGTCGGTCCGGCGGCGATGGTGCTTCGTCAGGCGATCAAGCTGGCGACCGGCGGCCAGGGCCCGGCCAAGCCGTTTCGCGATCTCGAGCACGTCGATCGGGTATTCGCGCTCGCCGGCTTCGATCACGGCCACGAGCTCAAGCCCAAGCCGCTCGCCGAGCTGGAGCCGCGCCTGCATCGGCTCAAGTCGCCGACCACGGTCTGGCTCGCGCGCGTCGACGGGCACAAATAAACCGAGATGCAGATCCCCGATCTCGACGCCCGGCTGCGTCGCCTGACCGACACGCTCTCCCACCTGCTCGACGGCGAGTTCGACGCGATCGACGAGTACGGCCAGGCCGCCGACGATCCGCTCGGTCGCATCGAGGAGACGGTCCAGTTTCTGATCATGGACATCAAGACCATCGCGATGGCCAACCGCGAGAAGGAAGCCTCGCTGTTGATGCAGCAGGAGCAACTGCAGGCCAAGGCCGAGACCATCGAGCGCCAGGCGGCCTCGATCGCGCAGTTGTCCACGCCGATCCTCGAGATCTGGGACGACGTGATCGTGCTGCCGATCATCGGCGTGATCGACACGCGGCGCAGCATCGCGATCATGAGCGCCTTGCTCGACAGCATCGCTCGCACGGGCGCGAAGTGGGCGATCATCGACATCACCGGGGTCGAGGTCGTCGATACCAGCACCGGCGAATACCTGATCCGGGTGGTTCGCGCTGCGGGTCTGCTCGGCGTCTCGTGCCTGCTCAGCGGTATCCAGCCCGCGGTCGCGCAGACCTTGGTGGGGATCGGCGCCGAGCTGAGCGAGATCGTGACCAAGCGAAACCTCCGCTCGGCGCTCGAGCACTGCCTGACGCGAGTCGCGAGGACCCACGCGGCATGACGTCGATCGCTCAGTTGTGCAAGTCCGACGCGCTCGCGCTCGAGCGTCGCGTTCAGCGAGCGATTCATCGCGCGCCGACGCTGGAGGTCGCGGCCCAGCGCTATGTCGAGACCGTCTACGACGCGTTGGGCGACTCGATCGTATTGTTGCGTTTGTTTGCGACCGTCCAATTCCGCGAGCTCCCGCAGCGCAATCGCGAGTTCGTCCGGGCGCTCGCCGAGTCGGCTGGGGCCGCCGATGCGATCACCGACGACACCCTGGTCTTGTCGTTGCTCGGGACCATGGGCGTGGAGCCGCAGTGGTGTGATCGGCGTGAGTCGGCGAGTCACGTCGGCATCCCGCTGGTCTCGCGCGAGTTCGTGGCCGCGATTCCGATGATCGCCCGGCTGCTCAAGCAGCTCGGCGTCGAGCTCGACTGGATCGACCGCAAGGACACGGCGATCGTCGGCAAGACCTTCGGCGTGCAGAGCGGCGTGTTCTATGTGGCCGACGCTGCGACCGCGGTCGACCATCACAATCGCAAGATCATCGCCGCCCAAGAGTTCGTGGCTCGCTACGACATCCAGACCGTCTACGGCGTCGGTGGTGGCTACGTTGGCACGCCGGTCTACGCGACGATCACCAGCTTCTGCCGCGACCACGTCGACGAGAGCCGGGCGGAGTGGTTTCGTTCGCACATCGATCGGTTCAAGGCCGAGACCCTCACGCTCGCGCAGCGCGGGCTCATCTTCTCGGAGTGACGCCCGTCAACTCACTTGCAGTTGGCTGGACGTTTCGCGCCGGCAGCTGCGAGAGTCGGGCATGCCTCGCACCATCCTCCCCGAGGGTTGGCCGCGCCCGCGCGGCTACGCCAACGGCATGGCTGCATCCGGTGAGCTGCTCGCGATCGCCGGACAGATCGGCTGGAACGCGCGCGAACAATTCGAGTCGCTCGAGTTCGGCCCGCAGTTTCGCCAGGCGCTGCAGAACGTGGTCGCGGTGGTCGAGGCCGCGGGCGGCACGGTGCAGGACATCGTCAGCTTGACGATCTACGTGACCGACAAGCGCGAATACATCGGCCAGATCGATCAGGTCGGCGCTGCCTACCGCGAGCTGTTCGGCAAGCACTTCCCGGCCATGGCGCTGGTCGGCGTCATCACCCTCGATCGGCCCGATCGCTTCAACGCGCTGACGTTTGCGGTCTACCGCGAGCTGACCGATCTGTTCACGGTCATCGATCGCCGCAGCCTCGAACCCGAGGGTGCGCGCGCGCTGGTGATCCGCGGCGAGGGCAAGGCGTTCTGCTCGGGCGGCGACGTCGAGGACATCATCACGCAGCTGTTCGCCCGCGACATGGAAGGCCTGCTTCGCTTCACGCGAATGACCGGCGAGCTGATCCATGCGATTCGCCGCTGCAAGCTGCCGGTCGTCACCTCCATCAAGAAGGTGGCGGCCGGGGCCGGGGCCGTGATCGCGCTGGCCTCGGATCTGCGGGTGATGGGCCGGCAGAGCTTCTTCGCGTTCTTGTTCCCGCAGGTCGGGCTCTCGGGCGCGGACATGGGTGCGAGCTGGCTGCTGCCGCGCGTGGTCGGGCTCGGGCATGCGAGCGAGATCTTGCTGACCGGCGATCGCGTGTACGCGCCGCGCTGCGCCGAGATCGGCCTGGCCAACCGCGTCGTCGACGACGAGGATCCGAGCAAGGTCGACGAGGCCGCGTTCGAGCTGGCGCTGGCGCTGGCTCGCAAGCCGCACTTCGCGACTCGCATGACCAAGACGATGCTGCAGCAGGAGCTGGACATGGGCTTCGGCGACGCGATCGAGGCCGAGGCGCAGGCGCAGGCGATCTGCATGCAGCACCCGGACTTCAAAGAGGCCAACGACGCGTGGCTCAGCAAGCGGCCGCCCCAGTGGAAGTGAAACAAAATGAGCGCTGCGTTTCGTAGTCATCGCATCCTCGAGCGCGACCTCGGCACGATCTTCGGCTTGCCCGAGGCGCGGGCGCGCTGGGTTGCTCTCGAAGATCGGCTGGAGGCGTTCTGCCGAACGCTTCGCGCCGAGCGAGTCGACGAGTCCGACGAGCGTGCGGCCACGCGCGAGTATGTGCGGCGGCTGGCGGCGGCGGGCTTCTGCAAGCTGGTGGTGCCGGCCGAATTCGGCGGCGAGCATGACAATGTCTCGGCGACCGCGATGTGCCTGGCGAGGCAGTGGCTCGCGCGCGAGAGCGGGGCTTGTGACACCGCGCTGGTGATGCAGGGGCTCGGCTCCTACCCGGTCACGCTCGCCGGCAGGCCGAGCCTGCAGCGGGCGCTGCTGCCCAGGGTCGCGCGTGGCGAGGTCATCTGCGCGTTCGCTCTGACCGAGCCTGGCGCGGGCTCCGATGTGTCGGGCATGCAGACGATCGCCGAGCCGCGTGACGACGGCGGCGTGTGCCTGCGCGGGCACAAGACATTCATCTCGAACGCCGGGATCGCGGACTCGTATGTGGTGTTCGCTCGCGAGGGCGAGGATGGGCCCGATCACAAGCCGCGCTTTGGCGCGTTCTGGTTGCCGGGCGACGCGAGCGGGCTTTCGGTCGATCCCATTCAGGTGACCGCGCCGAACCCGATCGGCACCGTGCACTTCGACGGCGTGGTGGTCCCGCCCGAGCATCGCCTCGGCGAGCTGGGCGAGGGGCTGCGCATTGCGTTGGGCAACCTCGATCAGTTCCGCGCCACGGTCGGTGCGGCGGCGCTGGGGATCACCGATCGCGCGATCGAGGAGTCGGTGCGCCACCTCGGCGAGCGCGTGCAGTTTGGACGGCCGCTCGCGACGCAGCAGGGCCTGCGCTTCGCGATGGCCGAGCTCGCCGCCGAGCATGTCGCCGCGCAGCTGATGGTCTACCGCGCCGCGGCGGCCCGCGATCGCGGCGACGCGACGCCGGATCAGCCGGCGATGGCCAAGCTGCTCGCGACCGAGCTCGCGCAGCGGGCCGTCGATCGCTGCGTGCAGAATTTCGGCGGTCGCGGGGTCGTGGTCGGCGAGGTGCCGGAGCGGCTCTACCGGGAGGTTCGGGCGCTGCGGATCTACGAGGGGACCTCGGAGATCCAGAAGCTCGTGATCGCCCGCGCGCTGATGTGACGCGGCCAATCAGCCGTCGCCAAAGCGATCCACGGGCGCGTGGCAATAGGGCTTCTCGCGTTTGTTCACATACCAGTTCTGGTGATAGTCCTCGGCCAACCAGAAGGTCACGCCCTGGGCAGGCTTGAGCTGCGTGACCACGGCGTAGCCGCGCGCCTCCAGCTGATCGATCAACCCCTCGACGACCGCACGCTGCACATCATCGGTGACGAACACGGCCGAGAGGTACTCGGGCCCGATGTCGGGCCCCTGCCCGTTGGCCTGCGTGGGATCGTGGATCTCGAAGAAGCGCTTGGCCACGACCTCGTAGGCGACCTTGCTCGGATCGAACCACACGCGCACGGTCTCGAGGTGGCCGGACTCCTGGCTCGACACGTCCTCGTACGTCGGGTTGGCGACGTGCCCGCCCATGTAGCCCGACTCCACGCGCAACACCCCGTCGATCTGCTCGAGGAAGTGCTCGACTCCCCAGAAGCATCCGCCGGCGAAGTACGCGACCCCACCTGCGGCCTCGAGTGCGACGGTGTCGATCGCGATCTCTTCGCGCGGCTGCTCGGGCGCGGTCTGGGTGCGGGCGCCGTTGTCGGCCGTGGGTGACGAGCAGGCGGCGAGCAGGAGCAGAGCGAACGCGACGCGACGCATGGGCTCAGTGTATTGCATCATCCGGCGGTGACCGAGCGACGCAAGGCGTTGATGAGCTGGAGCAGCGGCAAGGACAGCGCCTACGCGCTGCACGTGGCGCGCTCGGCCGGTGAGCTCGAGCTCGTCGGTCTGCTGACGACGATCAACGCCGCCGCCGATCGCGTCGCGATGCACGGCGTGCGGCACGAGCTGCTGCGGGCGCAAGCCGAGGCGGTTGGGCTGCCGCTGCACGTGATCGAGCTGCCGTCGCCATGCCCAAACGAGATCTATGAGCAGCGCATGGCCGCATTCGTCGAGCAGGCGCGCACCGACGGGATCGAGGCGGTGGTGTTTGGCGATCTGTTCCTCGCAGACATTCGTGCGTATCGCGAGCGGCAGCTGGCCGGGACCGGGATCGAGCCGGTGTTTCCGCTATGGGGCCGGGACACGCAATCGCTCGCGCACGAGCTGCTGCGCGCCGGCGTGGTCGCGACGCTGAGCTGTGTCGATCTCGCCAAGCTTCCGCGCGAGCTCGTCGGTCGGCGCTGGGATGACGCGTTGCTGCGCGAGCTACCGGCCGGCGTCGATCCCTGCGGTGAGCATGGCGAGTTTCATACCTTCGTGAGCGATGGGCCGGGGTTTGCGAAGGCGATCGAGATCGAGGTCGGCGAGACCGTGGTGCGCGACGGCTTCGCGTTCGCCGATCTCCTACCTTCCTCGATCGATGGCGCGGGATAACTCAGTTACGCGTCCCGGGCGAAGCATGAACCCGGCCAGAGTGGTCATGAGCGGGGTCATTTCTCGTGCACGACTTCGGGTTATGAGGGAGGCGTGTTCTGGTGCGACGACAGCAGGGCTCCCTTGATCATCCAGGAATTTCGCGGCGCGTTGTCGCTGGATGACGTGCGGCTGTTTGCAGACTTTTGGGCTGCACGCTTCGCGAACGGCGAGCGAACGGGTGCGGTCGTGGGTGCCAAGGACGTGCCGATGCCCTCGCTCGCCACACTCAAGCAGCTCGCCGCGTGGGTGGACGACAATCGCCCACAGCTGCAGGCCTGCTCGGTTGGCTTCGCGATGTGCATCGACTCCGCGGTGGTGCGCGGCGCCGTTCGCTTCATCAACACCCTGACCCCGCCCCCAATCCCGCAGGCGGTGTTCGCTACCCAGGCCGAGGCGATCGCATGGGTGACCGAGCGACTCGAGCAGGAGGGCGTACGAATCCTGCACCCATCGCAGGCGCCCGCAGAGGTCGGCTAAAAATCGACCATGATGCCGAGGCTCGGATAGATCGGCAGACCAATCAACGAGCGGCGATCGGCCCAGTCGGTCGTGTAGATCCAGACCTCGGGGTAGATGTTGTTGTAGATGTTCTGAATGTCGAGATAC
>DATLLB010000236.1:0-6567 GCA_035538075.1 Enhygromyxa sp. | reverse complement strand
GTTCTCCCGCAGCAGCGCGCACGCTCGCAGGTTGCTCTCGATCGCCAGCACCTTGGTCGCGCTCGAGCGCGACCAAGGTGCTGGCGATCGAGAGCAACCTGCGAGCGTGCGCGCTGCTGCGGGAGAACGCCGAGGCGCACGGCTTGGCCGAGCGCGTGCTCGTGTGCGAGCACGACGGCCTGCCCGAGCTCGACGCCAAGATCGCCAAGTCATTCGTCGGCCGCACCGAGCTCGCGCTGCTCAACCCGCCGACGCACGCCGACCCGAACACGCTGCTGCGGCTGTTCGATCTACGTCGCTGGCTCGCGCCTGGCGGTCGGCTGTTGCTGGTCGTCAATCGACCCGGCCGCGCGGTCGAGCTGCTCACACGGCTGGGGGCGCAGATCGAAGGTGGCGAGCGCGACGGCTACTTCATCCTCAGCGCCACGTGGACGGACGCCGCTCAGCCTGCGGGCGCCAAATTGTAGGTGTAGCGCAGGCTCATCTCCCCGTGGGGCGGGAGCGCGAAGGTCCAGGTCGCGGCCGCCTGATTGATGCAGGCCAGCAGCCCCTCGTCCTTCAGCGTGCTGCCGTCGAGCGCGGTGATGCCGAGCACCTTGCCGTCGGCGCCGATCTTGAACTCGGCGTCGAGCTTGCCCTGCAGCTCGGGGTTGCTCTCGAGCGCGGCCACGTAGCAGTCGGAGACCTCGCTGAAGTGCTCGTGGATGGTCTCATCGAAGCTGGCCTTGTCGAGCACCGCGGCGGGCTCGGCCTCGTCGCCCTCGTTCTCATCCTCGTCGATGTCGACGTCGACGTCGGCGACCGGAACGTCCGGCCATGTGGTGTCCTGTTCCTCTACTTGCTTCTTCTTGCAGCCCGCGACGCTCAGTGTCGCCACGGCCGCGAGAATGATCGCCATGCTCGTGATCGTTCGCGCAGTCGACATGTCGGCGATGTGTGTATCACGTCCACTGGCCCGCAGTCGCGGTCGATCGCGCAGCAGCTTGCGGCCGCGGATTCGGGTAGCGTGGCCAAACCGCATGGACCGCCAGCTCCGCCGCCAGGGCATCTTGTCAAACACCGCCGCGCTGTTCGGCAGCTCTCGCGCCGAGGTGCTCGCGACCCTGCCACTGCATGTCAACGCCGGGGTCCGGCGGGCCATCCATGGTGTGGGCTACATCGCCGACGAGCTGTTTCACCGAGGCTGGCGCGACGTCGAGATCGAGAAGCCCGTATTCATCGTGGCCCCGGCACGATCGGGCACGACGATGCTGTTTCACCAGCTGGCCGACGACCCGCAGTTCGCCGCGACCACGCTCGGCAACACGCTGATCCGCTCGATCAGCGTGGCCAAGCTGCTGCGCCGCGCGGCCGACAAGCAGCGCAAATTCATCCTCGCCGCGCGCGACGGCATCAACCAGCAGATGGCGCAGCTCGACGAGACCCACACGCTGCGCATCGAGCTGCTCGAGGAGGACGAGGGCTTCTATAACGACATGTTCGCGCTGCTCAACGTGCACCTGTTGTTTCCGAACCTGCACGAGAAGCTCGGCATCGTCGAGCTCGATCAGCGGCCGGCGCGAGTGCGGCGAGCGGTGATGCGCAAGTACAAGAACTTCATTCGACGCTTCTTGTATCTGCGTGGCCCAGGCAAGAAGACCTATCTGATGAAGAATGTGCAGTCGGCGGGGCGCATGGCCACGCTCGAGCAGGCGTTCCCGGACGCTCACTACATTCACATCGTCCGCGATCCGGTCGTGCAGCTGCCCTCGGCGCTGGAGTTGATCCGCGCAGTGGCCAAGAGCAGCCACGGGCGCGTGCGGCCGCCCGAGCACCGCTACTGGCGAATGATGGCCGACGCCCTGATCGAGCAGCATCGCACGCTGCTCGCGTGGGAGCGCAAGCTGCCGGCCTCGCGGTGGTTGACGCTGCGCTATCCGGAGCTGATCGCCGATCCGGCCGCGACGCTGCGCAAGGTCTACGATCACTTTGCGCTGCCGCTCTCGCCGGCACGCGAGCAATCGCTGGTCACGGCCAACGAGACTGCGGGCGAGTTTCGCAAGCAGCGTAAGTATTCGCTGGCCGATTACGGGATTTCACCGCAGGAAGTGCGCGAGCGGTTGGCCGACGTCTACGATCATTACCAGCTCGATGCGTGATCGATCGGGCCGTTCGCGGCTACGAAAGGCCCATGCGGACGACTATTTTCTTCACGACTTCCTCGCTCGTGCTCGCGTTGGGTGCGTGCACACCCGATGTGCCCGCGGACGAGAGCGACTCCAGCGAGACCGGCGATGGCGACGGCGACCCCGGTGACGGCGACGGTGATGGCGATCCCGGTGACGGCGACGGCGACGGCGACCAAGCGTGCGAGTGCCCCGACGACGGCAGCTGGGATCAGTGCGGCGTCGCCGAGCAGCCGCTTCTGGTGCACTCGACCTTCACCTGGCCGCCGAACACCACCGAGCTCGAGCTCGACGAGATCTGCACGGTCGCCAGCATCGACGCGGGCGTGACGGTCACGCTCGACTGCCCCGCAGGCGAGATCTCGATCGCGGTCGACACCGAGCCCGCCTGGGTGCCCGCGTTCGCGGTCGGCGAGCAGGTTCACCTGCAGGCGAGCGAGAGCCTCGGCATGTCCGAGGGCGACGACTGGCACTCCATGCGCTGGCGGATCGATCGCGCCGACGACTCGGCGATGCTCGCCAACTACATCAACTCCGGCACCAGCGAGCCCAACTTCATCGGCGATCCCTACATGATCGAGGTCGTCGATGGGGTCTGCCAGCGATTCTGCGAGCCGCCCGGCAATCCCAGCCCCGAGTGGATCTACGAGGACGTGGGCGTGCGCTTCATCGCCGAAGCAGACGAGCTGCTGTTGTTCGCGGGGCAGCGCAGCGAGCTCGGTGATCACCTGATCCGCGTCGGTGCGGCCAGCCAGCGAGAGTGCACCGACGCCGATCCGGGCGGCTACAACATCCTGATCACCCACACCGAAGCCCCCGCGGACGCCTGCGCGCTGGTGCTCGATCAGTCGTACAGCTCGCAAGAGCAGCTCGAGTGTGGGATCGGCCCCAACGGCGTGGTGCTGTGCAACTGGACGATCGCCTTCGACGGCTCGCAGTACCTGTGGAGCTTCTCCGACGTCGGCTCCAGCGGCGACTACTCGTGCGCGGGGCTGAACCTGCTGAGCGTGCCCGAGGGTGACACGCTCGGCAGCGTGAGCCCCGACGGCGCGGTGCTGACCTGGGACGGCGTGCTCTACGATCGCGATTGAGCGGCCAACCAACAAAAACGGGGGCCGTCACCGGCCCCCGTTCTTCTTGGTTCACCCGCCGATCACCACTCGACGGTCTCGAGCCCGTAGGGGCCCATCGGGCAGTGAACCGTGTCGCCATCGACGACCGGGCTGTAGCAGCCGCCCCAGCCGGGCACCGACGAGTGCAGGATCTCCGGCTGCTCGACCTCGCCAGCGTCGATCAGCACCAACTCGTTGGCGTCCGAGTTCGCGACCGCGCGCTCACCCTCGACCGTGGAGATCCACCACCAGTGGCCGAGCTGCTCGCCGTCGATCGTGTGCATGGCCGTGTCACCGCTCGAGATGTCGATGATCGACAGGTGGGTGTCCTCCACGTAGTTCTCGTTGTACTCGCCCTCCCACGTCGACTTGTCGAGCCGCGCGAAGATGCGCGAGTCGGTCGCGTGGAGCTGCTCGAGGCCGGCGTCACCCTCGATGTCGATGGTCTCGACCAGCGTGGCGGTCGAGCCCGAGATCGCCAAGCGCTTGAGCTCGCGGTCGATCAGGTAGCAGGTGCCGTCCTCGTAGTCGCCCTCGTCACCCCAGTCGACGCGCCAGTACTTCGGGTGCTCCCAGCACTGATCGGGCGAGAGGTTGGGCGCGACGGTGACGTCGAAGTCGACCGTGAACGCGCGGCCGGCATCCGCGTCGTAGGCGACGACGATGCCCGGCACGTTGACCTTGCTGGCCCAATGCGGCGCTCCGCCGTCGACATCGAGACGATCGAAGTAGAAGCGGACCTTGCCGGGCTCACCCTCGACCGGCTCGGTGTGCCACGAGACGATCGTGTCGGACAGCACCGCGAGCTCGCCTTGCGCCTGGCCGTCCGGCCGCTCGAGCGTGGCCGCGAGCTCGATGTTGCTGGGATCCGAGAGGTCGAGCACCTGCACGCTGTTCTGCTCGTACTCCTTGTCGGTGGTCAGGAACGCGATGTGCTCGCCCTGATGCGCGACCACGCCCGACTGCGTCGTGACGCCCGCGAGCTGACCCACGCCCCAGCTGCGCTGGCCGGGCAGCTCGTACGTGTCCGCGATCATCGGCGCGGTCGGATCGCTGACGTCGACCGAGATCACGCGCCAGAGCTCCTGGTACTCGTAGTCGCCGTCCCACGACGAGAGCGTCTGGACCACGAACACGTGGTCGCCGTGGGCGTACACGCCCTCGACCCAGCTCCACTCGCAGCCGTCGGCGCCGAGCTCGATCACGCCGAGCGGCTCGGCGGCGCCGGGATCGGCCGGATCGACGACCTCGAGCACCTGCTCGTTGGTCCACCAGTTGCGCGCCAGTCGGACCCACACGTCGCCCGCACGCACGAGATTGTCGACGTGGACCGCGAGCTGCAGCTCGTCGCGGGCCCCCGGCGCGTCACGATCGGCGTAGTCGAAGGTGGCCAGCTGGGTGTCGGAGACGGTCACGATGCGCTGGTCGTGGGTGAAGGCCCGACGCACGTTGCCGCGCGCAGGCACGAGCCCGCGCAAGGTCAGGTCGTCGTCGAGCCAGTCGATGATCTGCACGCCGCTCTTGTAGGTGCCCGCGCACTCGTACTGGTTCTCGTCGTATTCCCAGCCGGTGTGCGGGACCAGCAGCATGTTCTCGTCCTCGAGCACCGCGAAGGCCTTGTGGATGCGGTTCTGATCCTCGGCGAAGTTGGCCCAGTCGCCGCCGAAGTGGACGCGCCGACGCAGCGCCGGGGCAGCGAAGTTGCTGACGTCGAACAGGCTGACGTTGATGCTGCCCTCTTCGTTGGCCGGATCGAAGCCGAGCGCGAGCACGCGATCGCCACGCGGCTCCATGTGATAGACCCAGCCGGGGATCTCGAGCTCGCCGACCTGATGCGGATTGGCCGGATCGCTCAGGTCGATCGTGAACAGCGGATCGGTCTGCTCGGCAGTGATCGCATAGGCCCGATCGCCGTCGTAGCGGACGCTCCGCAGCGACTCGGGCATCGGCATGGTCAGCGTGCCCTGCCCGAGCGGCGTGATCTCCTGGGCGGAGGCCACCTGGAAGGTCTCGATCACCGGATCGTCGGTCCAGCCGGTCTGGCTGATGACCCGCAGCACGCCCTCGTGCTCGTTCATCTGCCAGCGGCTGAACACGCTGCCGGCGACCTGGACCGCGGCGCCAGCCGTCAGCTCACCGTTGCCGGCCGAGATGTCGACCACGTCGATGACCGAGCCCGCGCCGGCCTCGAACTCCCAGGTCCGCGCCGCGATGTACATGCGATCGGTCGTCGACTCGACGCTGCGCTGCCAGTCCCAGCTGTCGTTCTCCGGGACGAAGGTCAGCTGGTCGACGATGTGCGGGTGCGCCTGATCGCTGATGTCGAGCGAGGTCACCACGGTCTTCTGCCCGTCGTCGCAACCCCAGCACCAACCGTCCTCCATCGTCACCAGGTAGAGCACGTCGCCGACGCGGCGCGAGTCCTGAATGCGACCGGGCAGCGTGAACTCGCCCTCGACCTCGATGTTGGCCGGGTCTGAGGCATCGAGCGCGACCAGGCGACTGCTCGACGCGTAGGTGTAATCGCCGATGGCGTCGTCCCACGCCCAATACCAGTAATCATTGAACATCACGAAGGCCTGGCCGCCTTCGACGTACATCTCGAACGGCTCCGCGTCGGTCTCCCAGCTGCCGAGCGCCTCGAGGTCGTCGGGGTCCTGCATGTCGACCACGGTCAGGCCCGAGTAGGCCGACAGCGCGTAGAGTCGATCGCCCTCGAGCTGGATGATGTCGGCCTCGGAGATGTCAGGGTCCTCGCCGCCGTTGTCGCCGTCCCCGCCCTCGTCACCGCCCGTGTCTCCGGCCGGGTCGCCCTCGCCTCCGTCCTCGCCCTCCTCGAAGCCACCGCTGCCCGCGGTCGGATCGTCGGAGATGAAGTCGTCGCCGGGCTGCCCTTGGTCGTCACCGCAGGCGGTCAGCGTCATGGCACCGAGCGCCGCGAAGGCGAACGCGGTGAAACGATAGGAAGCGCGATAGGTAAAGGTCATGTTGTGCTCCTCGGGGGTCTCGCCCGCTTTGGTGCCAGCATGACCGCTCCTCGATCACCCTGGGCGCGCTCGATTTTCGGTTCGTGGGGCAAACCGCCGCCTCGAATGCGTGAGCAAACACCCACGCCGGGCACTCGACGGCGCACGACCTCGACGAAGCCCGCGCGCACGGCCACACGGGATTGCACGGGGCTGGCGTGCGATGTCGATGCGAGCTCGCGGCTGTTCATGTCGAGCTCGCCCTCGATGCCGCTGCTCGAAGGCTTGCGCAATATCGAGCGGGCGATCGCTGACGAGCAATGT
>DATLLB010000235.1:0-7113 GCA_035538075.1 Enhygromyxa sp. | reverse complement strand
TCGTCGAGCGACGCGGGCTCACGCTGCGAGCGAGGTCGCAGCGAGCTCGCCGACGCCTGGAGTCTCGCCCGCCGCGAGGCGATCGAGCGTGCGCTGCTCGACACCAAGCTGCCCTACGCCGGCGACACCTTCACCCGCATCGCCGCCACGCTCGACGCCTACGCGGCGGACTGGGCCGACGGCTATTACCAGGCGTGCACCGACGAGCAGGCGGGTCGTTCAGTCGACGCGCGCACGGCCTGCCTCGAGCGCGCCCACCAGGAGCTGCGCTTGCTGACCGACGAGCTGATGACGGCGCATCCGCAGGTCGTCCGCCACGCTGCCGACCTCGTGCTCACGCTGCCCGAGCTCGAGCGCTGCAATGATCCAGCGAGCGCGCAGCTCGAGGTGGCCTCGCTCGAGAGTCCGGAGATCCGAGCGCTGCTCGATCGCCTGGTCCGCGCGACGATGCTGGCCGAGAGCGGCCGCGCAGCCGAAGCCGACACGCTGCTCGACGAGCTCGGCGCGACGGCGCGGACGATGCAGCTCGATCCTCTGATCGCGCGCGTCGGAACCCTACGCAGCGCGCTGGCGGTGCGCCGGGGCAAGCTCGACGACGCGGAGCGCTTCGCCCACGATGCGTTGGCAGCGGCCGAGCGCGCCGAGGTCGATGAGCTCGAGCTGCTCGCCTGGCGACGCTTGTCCGCGACCTCGCGTCGCCAGAACGAGCTCGCGCGCGCGGCCTTCGAGCTCGAGCGCGCCGAGGCGATCGCCGAGCGCCCGACGATCACCGCCAACCATCGCGCCGATCTGCTGTTCGATCGGGCCGATCTGCTCAAGCGCCAAGAAAAGTTCGAGGATGCCATCGCAACCTTCGAGGAAGCGCAGACGGCCTACCGTGCGCTGTCGCCCGAGCACCCGGAGATCGCAGGTGTGCTCAATGACATGGTGCCCGTATTGTCTGCCCTGGGCCGCCAAGACCAGGCCTTCGCAGCCGGCGAGCAAGCGCTCGAGCTGCTGGCCCAGCGCCTCGGTCCGCAGCACCCCCTGTTGGTGCTGCCGCTCACGAACGCGGCCGATCAATACGGCACGGCTGGTCGCTTCGAAGACGCGCTGAACCTGCACCGACGGGCGCTGGCGATCCTCGAGCAAGAGCCGAACGAGAACCCCGAGCTCCAGGTCCTGATTGCGGGGGTCATCAGCGGCGACCTGGTCAGCTTGCGTCGCTTCGACGAAGCCGAGCGTGCGCTCATCGACGCGGCTCGGCTCGCCGACGAGCGCCTGGGCCCCCACCATTCGGTGCTCGGAGTGATCGCCAATTCCCGAGGCAACCTCGAGCTCGACCGCCGCAACTACGCCGCCGCCGTGCCGCACTACGAGCAGGCGCTCGCGCTCACGCCCGAACGCGACTTCAATCGGTTCCTGATACTGACCAACCTCGCGGTCGCGCTCGCGCGAGCAGGGCAATCGGACGAGGCGCTCGCGCGGGCCGAGCAGGCCCGCACGGCGGCGGAGCCGTTGGCGTCCGACTCCCCGGTGCGGGTCACCTCGGAGATCTATCTCGCCGAGGTCGATCGCTTGGCCGGTCGTCACGCGCAAGCCGAGGCCAGCTTCACCCGAGCCCTCGAGTTGATGGATCGGATGGAGCTCGGCGACGACATGCGCGTGATGGTCCTGTTTGGGCTCGCGCGACTACGGCCTGACGATCCGCGCGCACGCGACCACGCCACGCGAGCCGAGGCGCTCGCCCAAGAGTTGCCCGGCTTCGAGCATGAGCGCAGCGAGATCGCGACCTGGCTGGCCGAGCACCGGTAGTCAGCGTCGCGGCGCACACCTGGCGCCGCTCAAGTTGGCGCCCGAGAAGTCGGCCCCCGTCGTCTTCGCTCCGCAGAGGTTCGCGCCCGCCAAGTTGGTGCCCGAGAAGTTGGCCCCGCGCATGTCGGCGTTCGAGAGGTCGGCGGCGGCGAAGTTGGACAGCGATACGTTGGCGCCGTAGAAGTTCGCGCTCGCCAGGTTGGCCTTGCGAAACGAAGCCTGGCTGGCCGTGGCGCCGTAGAAGCTGCACTTCTTCATCACCGCTTCGTCGAACTTCGCGAGGTTGACGGTCGCGCCGTAGAAGATGCACTCGTCGAGCTTGGCGTTCTTGAAGCTCGACGAGTTGCCCGAGCCGCCGTAGAAGGTGCTGTTGCGCAGATCGGCCTTGTCGAAGATCGTCCGGTGAAAGTTGGCGCCGTGGAGGTTGGAGTAACGCAGCGCTCGACCCGAGAAGTCGCGGTCGCTGACGTTCTGACCCGCCACGTCGAGGCCGGCCATCTCGACTGGCTCGGGGTCGGTGCCCGGCAGGCCCAGCGGGCTGACGACGGTGGCAGTGAGGGCGGCGATGAGGATGAGGCTATGTTGGAACATTGGGTGAATCCTTCGGTGACTGCTGCGAGCAGCGGCTCGCAACGGCGAAGTACCGGGACCCCCGAGAGCGTTCCGACAATCGTCTTTCAGCCCGCGAGCCTGCGCAGCGCGTCGTCGAGATCGATCTCGGACAGCCGCGCCGCTCGGGACAGCTGCACGAACGCGGCCTCGACCGCGAGCCGACCGCGATGCAGTCGCGTGCGAACCGTCGTCGGCGCGATGTCGAGGATCTCGGCGATCTCCGGGCCTGACAGCTGCTCCCAGTAGTGCAGCTCGAGGATCGTCTGGTGCTCGACCGACACCTGCTGGAGCGCCTGCAGCAGCAGCTCGTGATCTTGCTGCTTGGCCATCATCGAGCTGGGCGAGTGGCCGAGGTCGCGGACCGACGACACTCCGAAGTCCACGTCGATGCGCCGCGCCTGGCTGGCTCGGTCGCGCAGGAACTTGTAGAGCTGCCGCCGCGCGACACCGAACAAGAACGCCCGCATGCTCGCGCCGGACCGGACCCGATCGCGCGCCTCCACACAGCCCGCGAAGGTCCGCTGGACCAGGTCCTCGACCTCCTCGACCGGCACCTTGTTGGCGAAGAACCGACGGATCGACTTGAAGTGGCGCAGGAACAGCTCGTTGCCCGCAGTCGAGTCGCCGGCCTGCCAGAGCTCGAGCAGTTGGGAGTCGCTCCGCGTGCTCATCGACGGTCGAGCATACTCGTGAGGTAGCGCTGTGCCCAATGCCCAAAGCCCATCCGCCGAGGTGAACACCCGATGTCGTCGACGTGATCACCGGGGTCCGCGCGGCTGCGAGCCCTCGACTGCGTGCGAACATCGGCCCCAAAATCGGCGTGATCCGCATGAGCGGAGCCGAAACTACGGTCCGGGCGGCGTGATCGCGCCTGTTCTGCACGTGAAAAGCCCCCTCGAGCGGCGCGCGGGCGGTATTTCGCGACGTGAAACACCCCTCGGAGTCGCGTGCATGGCGTATTTCGCGACGTGAAACACCCCCCGGAGTCGCGCTCCGGGGGGTGTTTCACGTCGCGAAATACCGCCCGCGCGCCGCTCCGAGGGGTGTTTGCGATCGCAACAGGCCTCGCGAGCGCCGCTCGGATGGTTATTTCACGATCATTCGGCTCGATCTCGGCCGCAGCGCATGCCTGCGACACCACCGGGAACGCCCGCGGGTGAAGTGGAACATCCAGTTCATGCCGCACGCGTCCCGCCCAATCGCGCCCCTGCTCGCCACCACGGTGCTCGCGCTCGTGAGCACCGTGTCGCTCCCGGCCCACGCGGACCCGCCCGAGCTCACGGTGTGGGCGTGGAGCCCCGACGAGGACTGGTCGACCTTCAAGGCCGCGGCCGTATGTCACGATCAGGAGCGCGATGTCTACGGCATCGCGGCCGTGTTCGAGGTCTTCGACAATTACCTGGGTGGCTTTCAGGACTACGTCCATTACCTGCAGATCGAGGGCAACTCGAGCGCATCCGAGTACGGGCAGGTGATCTCCGATCAAGTCCTCGCCGTCGCTCCACGCATCGACCACATCGACTGCGCCACGGACGACCAGCACAACGTGTTCGTCACCTACGACCACCATTTCGAAAATGCACAGTGGGTCCGAATCGACGGCACGGAGGTCTACGGGCCCTTCGACGTCGACTTGGCGCTCTGCAATCCCTACACCCACCGCCCACGGATCGCGTTTGGCGGCGGTGATCGGGTGATCGTGGCCACCGAGGGCTGGCACTACGAGTGCGATTGTCCGGGCGGAGGCGATGACTGCGAGCTGTGCGAGGAGAACCCGTGGCTGGTCGAGTGGGCGAGCTGTGAGGTCTGCGCTCAGCAGTACGACGCCTACTCGGGCGAGGAAATCTACGCGACCGAGATCATGGTCTGGCCCACGACCGGGAGCACCCACACCGACTACGACGTCGAGTGGGGCGACGAGGCATTCATCCTCGCTGCACCGTACACGCCGGACACCCTGCCCGACCATCCGATCATCTCCACCTGGTTCATCGATCTCGAGAGCCGGCCTGCCCCCTCGCCACCGCAGCCGCCCGAGACGTTCATACAAGACGTCGGCGACGAGCCGGAGCCGGGCTGGCCCGAGCGCATCAAGCTCGTACGCAGCAACAACGACAACAACGAGGGCCAGCCGATGTTCATGCGCACCGATGCGGGCAGCTACTGGCTCGACGGCGCGGGTCAGCTCATCGATGTCCCTGTACCCGACGCCATCGACCCACAGATGGCCGTCTGCGAGTACTGGGGCAGTGATCCGGGTGTCGCTCACGTGTTCACGAAGGACCCCCGCGTCGAGTACATCGGCACCTATCCAACCGGCTATTTCCGGCTGTACTACGGGACCAGCCGGCATCACTACGGTCCGCCTGTCGACTACCCGTACGAGTCCTTCGACGTTCACCGCGACTTCGTCCCGGAGGCCTGCGACGGCTCCGACACCTACGATGATCCCGAGGTCGCGCTCGTGAGCGGGAGCAGCATGGCGGATCCCTTCGTCTACTGGATGCTGCTCGAGAACGACGACTGATCACTCCGGCTCCGCGTCCCCACCACGCGGCTTCGGCTCGACGGTCCCCTGCGCGTCGTCCTCGGCGATCACCCAGCGCACCAGCTTCTTCACCACGATCACCCGCCGCAGCGAGGCCGGATCCTTCAAGTGGTAGAGCGGCTTCCCGTCCGCGATCAGCCGCCCGAGCGAGCCCTCGCGCTCGTTCACGGCCCGCAGGATCTCGTCGATCACCGCGTTGATGTCGGTGATCGCCTCGCGCCCGGCCCCGATCGCCTCCTCGGTCGAGTCCCCGAGTCGCGCGCCATCGGTCTGCATTGGGCTGTCGTCATTGACGAGCATCGCGACCAGGCTGGTGTTGTTCGGATCATCGAGGCCCTCGACGATCGCGTCGATCTGATCGGCGGCCTTCTCGACGTCCTTCATCGTCCGCTTGGCCTTGCTCTCGAGCTCGGCGTACTGCTCCTGCGCGGCGGCGACGGCTGATCGAGTCTCGCGCAGGGTCTTGCTGATCTCGCTGCGCGTGTCGGGATCGTTGAGCACGGATCCGACCAGGCCGTCGGCCTCGGCGACCTGACGCTTGATCTCGTCGAGGTGCTCGCCGATCGCCTCCATGTCGGCCTTGGTCTTCTCGTCCTGCAGCACGTCGGTCAGCGCCGAGACGCCGATCAAGCCGCGGTCGACATCGTCGGCGATGCGATCGATCTGGTCTTTGAGCGCGAGCGCGTCCTCCATCAGCGACGAGGTGGTCTGCAGGCGATCGCCGTCCTCGATCCGGGTCTCGGCCGCGCCGACGGTGATGTTGACCCGCGGATCGGCGAGGATGCCGTTGAGCACGATGCTGGCGCGGCTGTCGGTGCGGATGTACTGCAGCGCCGACTCGTCGATCTCCATGTTGACGCGAATGCGCTGACTGGACGCCTCGAAGCGCACGCACCAGCCGGCAGGGCCCCACCAACGCACGCCGCGGTAGCGCTGGCGAAAGGTCTGGGTGATGCACACCTGGTCGGCGGCGCAGCTCGCTTGCCCGCCGCAGCCGGTGTAGTCGTTGAAGTGACCGCTGTAGAACTCGAGCTCGGCGCAGGCGCCCTGGGTGGGATTGGGCCCGTCCGCGGCGCAGAACATCCACGGCTCGCAGTCATCGGTGCGGCCCTGGTAGGGGTGACCGTAGTCTTCCGTCTGCGGGTTGCAGGGGTAGCGCTGGCTGATGAACGCGACGTCGACGACCTTGCCGATCTGCTTGCCGGCCAGCTGCACGGCCGTGTTCTCGCCGATGCTGCCGGCGTCGCGGAAGTCGGCGATCAGGTTGGCCTTCGGCACCAGCATGCCGTCGCCGATCGCGATGAGCACATACGAGAACGTCATCAGCCCGCCGAACGCGACCGAGAACAGCGCGACCATGGCGTTGACCCGTCGCTGCTCCTGCCGCGTCGGCACGGGCTACTCCTCGCCTGCCCCGCCGCCCTCGGCAGCGGCGGCAGAGCTTGCGGAGGTCGGCCGAGCGCTGTCCATCGCTTCGTCCTGCTCGATCACGAAGCGCACCAGCTTCTTGACCACGTTGACCCGCTCGATGTTGCCGAGCAGCTTGACGAGGTCGTCGTAGGCCTTGGGATCCTTGAGCAGCTTGCCGATCGTGCCCTCGCCGGTGGTGACCGAGTGGCGGACCTCGGCGACCACGACCTGCAGATCGGTGATGGCCTCGCGCGCCGAGTCGACAGCCTCGGCCGCGTTCCGAACCGCGTCGGCGGCGTCTTGGCCGAGCTGCGGATCATGCAGCGCACGACCGAGCACCGACTTGTTCTCGGGATCCTCGAGATCCTCCAAGATGTCGCTGACGTTGCCCGCCGCCCGCGAGACGTTGCGCAGCGCCGGCCCGGCCTGGTTGTTGATGGTCGAGAGCGTCTCGTCGAGCTGGCCGGCCGAGTGGCGCACGGACTTGAGCGTGCGGCCAAAGTCGTCCTTGTACTCGGGGTCGTTGAACAGCGCCCCGACCAAGCCCTCGCCGTCCTTGATCTGCCGGGTGATCTCGTTGGCGTTGGCGAGGATGCCCTGCAGATCCTGCTTGGTTCCCTCGTTGTTGAGCGACGAGAACAGGCCCGAGATGCCGGCCAGGCTGGTGTCGACTTTGTCGATGATGCCGCCGATCTGGTCCTTGAAGACGTTGAGCTCCTCCATCAGCGAGGCCGCCGACTGGATGTAGC
>DATLLB010000234.1:0-5736 GCA_035538075.1 Enhygromyxa sp. | reverse complement strand
ATCCCTCGCTGCGCGCGTCCTCGTAGGTCTGCCGGGCTTGCTCGCGCCGCTGCACCTCGCTCTCGATCACCCGCTCGCCGATGACCATGCGCATGTCGGCGACGGCCGCGTTCTCGGGCAGCGGAAAGGTGTAGATGACCTCGATCGCTTCACGGCGATCGTTGTGAAAGGTCTGCGTGACGAGCACCTCGGCCACGTGCCCGCGAACGCGCGCGTCGACGTCGGTGTGGCGCAGCGGCAGCTGCTGCTGCTCATCGCCCGCGAGCATCAGGCGCGGCAGCTCGCCGGGGTCGGTATAGGCGAACAGCCCGTCGGAGCGCTCTTCGTGCAGCGCTCGACCGAAGTCCCGCGAGTGGTCGTCTGCGACCTCGGGCGCGACATCGGCCTCGGCCGTGATCGGAGTGATGAGGTCCTCGTTCGACGCGCGGCAGCCCAGGGCCACCGCCACGGCGAGCGCGAGCGCGGCCATGCGGGAGCGTGTCACCGACGGCCAACTGGCTCATACCCGCGGGCTTTCAGCTGCGAGGCCGAGGCCTCACGAACAGCCCTTCTTCTGCAGGGCCTCGAGGCTCTTCTTGGTGGTCTTGATGTCGTCCTCGTACTTGTCGGCCTCGGCGTACTTCAAGAAGTGCTCGTAGTACTCGATCGCCTTGGCGCAGTCGCCCGACTTCTCGGCCGCGACCCCGACCTTGAGCGCGAAGCCGTGCTTGCTCGGGACCAGGTAGTAGGCCTCTTCGTAGAGCGGCAGCGCGCCGGCCCAGTCTTCGGCCTTGGCCTTGCCTTCAGCCTCGACGTAGAGCGCCTTGGCCTTGTCCAGCTTCTGCTCTTCGGTGAGGCCGGGCGCCGGATCGGCGGTGGCCTGCTCCGGCTCGAGGGTCTCGTCCGGGACCCACTCTTTCTCGGGCTCGACCACCTCTTTTGGCTTGCACGCCAGCGTCGTCGACACGAGCGCTACAGCCATGACCCACTTCGAGCAGATGTGTCGCACCAACGCAGTATCGCACAAGCTCGCGAGAGCACGCGAACACAATTTCAGGCGCGAATCGTCCGGCGTCGCAAGAGCACGAACTTGATGCGACGACGATCACCCTCGGCCTCGCCGAACCATGCCTCGGGTGTCGCGTCGGGCAGCTCCGCCGTTGCGAACGAAGGCGGGACCTTGGCCCACAGCGCCGCGTATTCGCTGGCGATCGTCAACAACGCGGCGAGCAAGGGCAGCTGCGCGAGCCCACAACGATCGTGCGCCCAATCGCGGCCCCAGGGTGGATCGATGAACAGGATCGCGTCGCGCGTCGCATGCTCGCGTGCGAGGGCCACCGCGTCGCCATGAATGAAGTGAATGCGATCGGCGACTTGGTAGGTTTTGGCGTTGTGTCGGGCGAGCGCGAGCCGAGCCGCGTCGGCTTCGATCGCGATCACGCTAGAGCCCGCCCGCGCGAACGCGATCGCGTTGCCTCCGAGCCCGCAGCCCGCGTCCACGATCGGTGCGTGAGCGGCCGTACGGGCGATGCGTAACGCGAGCTGCTCGGGCGTCAACGACCAGCGGCCTTCGTCGTCGAGCTTCACACCCGATCGCTCGAAGCCCGGCGTGGTCGCGCGACGTCGTCGAGCGTCCTCGGTCCGCGCGCGACGAACCACCGGGCGCTTCAGCGGCGGATCGACGCTGCACACCAGCGCACGTCCATCGAGCCCGAGCCCACGCAAGCGCGCCTGCAGATCCGCGGCGGCTTCACTGCTCAGCCGCGTCCGTGCCTCGCACGCGCCGTCGTCGAGCGTGACGAGGTGCCACGGCTGGCCCGCGTCGGTCGGGCCGAGCAAGCGCTCATGGTCGACCCAGGCGGGGATCGGCGCGACCCGGACTTCGTGCTCGGACATACCGCGCGCAGCATAAGCCCTCATCCTGTTACGCTCTCACGGTGCGCTGGGCGTCCAGCATCAGCTCGGCAGACGCGCTGTCGGAGGCGATCGAGCAGACCGGTGACGAGCTCGAGCGTCAGCTCGACGGCGCGACGTGTGACCTGCTGCTGGTGTTCGTCACGCCGCAACATCGCGCGCGCTGGCATGAGCTCCCGGCCGCGCTGCGCGATCGCTTTCCGGGTGCGCTGGTGCTCGGGTGCTCGGCCGCCGGTGTGATCGGAGACGGCCGCGAGCTCGAGCAGGTGGCCGGGCTCTCGCTCGCTGGCGCGTCGCTGCCCGGTGTCGAGCTCACGCCCTTTCACCTGCCGTCCGAGCGCACGCCCGATCCGCCCGAGCCGGGCGAGGATCCGCTGGCCGAGCGCGAGCGCTGGAACCACGCGCTGGGCCTCCACGACGGGCCCGATCCGCACTTCATCCTGCTCCCCGATCCGTTCACGTGGCCCGGCCCCGAGCTGCTCGAGAGCATGGATCGCGCCTACCCGCGCGGCGTGAAGATCGGCGGGCTCAGCTCCGGCGGAGCGCGGCCCGGCGAGCATCGATTGTTCTGCGAACGCTCGGCGCATCACCGCGGCATGGTCGGCGTCGCGCTCCGCGGCGCGCTCGAGCTCGACGCCACGGTCGCGCAGGGCTGCACGCCGATCGGCCAGCCGATGTTCGTCACCCGGCACCAGCAGCAGGTGATCTTCGATCTCGACGGGCGCCCGGCGATGGAGGTGCTGCAGCGGCTGTTCGAGAGCCTCGGCGACCGCGATCGTGCGCGCGCGCGCAACAGCCTGCTGCTCGGCGTGGTCATGGATCCGCAGCGCGAGATCTACAACCGCGGCGACTTCCTGGTCCGCGATCTGGTCGGCATCGATCCGCAGAGCGGCGCGCTGGCCACCGCCACGCCGCTCTACAAGAACGCGGTCGTGCAGTTTCACCTGCGCGACGCCGAGACCTCGGCGGCCGATCTGCGCGAGCTGATGAGCGAGAAAGCCAAGCGCCCGAGCCCCGCGGCGGCGCTGCTGTTCTCGTGCGTCGGACGCGGCCGCGGGCTCTACGGTCGCGCCAACCATGACAGCGCGATGATCCGCGAGCAGCTCGGCGCCTCGCTGCCGATCGCCGGTTTCTTCTGCAACGGCGAGATCGGTCCAGTCATCGGCCGCACGCACCTGCACGGCTACACCAGCGCGATGCTGCTGGTGCGTTGACGCCACCCTGCCCTCCGGGCACCCTCGGCGCGAGGCAGCATGTCGTACCAGCTCTACAAACTCCTCCACATCCTCGGCATCGTGCTGGTGTTCATGGCCCTCGGCGCGCAGGCCTTCCACGGCGCCAACGGTGGGACCAAGCAGACCAACAAGGTGCGCGGTCTGGTCATGGGCACCCACGGGCTCGGCATGCTGCTGCTGCTGGTCGCGGGCTTTGGCGCGCTGGCCAAGCTGCAGAGCATGTCGGCCGGGCTCCCGGGCTGGCTGCATCCGAAGCTGCTGATCTGGGTGCTGATCGGCGCTGCGCCGGCAATTCTCAATCGCAAGCCGGAATGGGGCAAGATCATGTGGGTGGTGCTGCCGCTGCTCGCAGCCGGTGCCGCATACTTCGGCCTCAATCATTAGACGTGCAACGAGCGAGGACAGGCGCGATCCGAAGCAAGCTGGCGTGGACGCTGGTGTTGCTGGCCTGCGCCTGCGCCGACGACTTTCCGCTGCCCAGCTCCGACGCGCCTGCCAACAGCGTCGCCACTCTGAAGTCGGAGCGCTTCGAGATGAGCGCGAGCGTGGAGCCGGCCGAGCCCGAGCACACGGTCGCGCTCGTCGATCCCGAGCCACCACCCCCGCGACGCCTCGAGCCTGGCGAGCTCGCGCAGCTGCTCACGACCGCCGAGCAACACCTGCGCGAGCTCGACATCAAGGCTCGCCCTCGGCACAGCGCTCGCGGTCCGCTGCCGGACGCGTCCGAGCTGCGGCTCGCCTACGCCGAGGGCCGAGCGTTCGTGCTCGAGGGTCGCTTCGATCAAGTCCGCGATTGGGCGGCGCTGGCCAAGTTCGGCAGCCCGGAGCCGGGTCCGTATTGCGAGCTCTCGCCGCTGTCTCGCTACGATCTGATCGTCACCCGACACGCGCGCGAGCAGACCGCCTATCTGCACGTGATCGTGCCGCCCCACGGGCTCGCCAAGCCGGGCGCGCGCGGCAGGCATGAGGCGTGGATCGAGGATCAGCGCTGGATCAACCTCGCCGACGTGATCGAGCCCGAGCGCGATTACCTGCCGTTCAAGAGCAACGGCAAGGAGTCGCTGCACCGCCAGTGGGCGCGCGCCGACGTGGTCGAGTCGCTGGTAGCGATCGCCGGCGAGTATCGCCAGCGCACCGGCTTGCCGCTCGGGATCGGCGATCTCAGCCACGTGACCGGCGGCAAGATCGAGGATCACTGGACCCATCAACAAGGCGTCGACGTCGATGTCTATCTGCTCGATCCGGCCGACGTCGATCCCAAGGGCCGTCCTCGCGTGTGGTGGAATTACGTCAAGCGTGGCGTCTCGCGCTGGACCAGCCAGGAGAACGGCAAGGGTGAGCGCGAGCCGGCCCTCGATCCGAGCGACGAGCTCTCGCACACCCCGACCAGCCGCCGACTCGAGATCCTCGCGCAGATCGTGTTTGCGATCGACGACATCGCGTACTTCGTCCACAACGATCCGGTCGTGCTCGCGCCCTTCGACGAGCAGGTCGGCGAGCGGCGTGCGGGGCGACGCTTCCTCCACGCCAAGAACCGCGGCTACTGGCCGACCCACGCCGACCATGTGCACCTGCGCTGGGTCGAAGGCGAGCTGCCGGTCGGCGTCACGCCGAGGCCCTGATGGGACCTTCACGCCGGCAAGCCGGAATGGCGGCGCTGGCCAGCGCGTCGACGGGTATGCGGCGCGCCATCACCCTCTCGCTCGGTCTCGCGCTGCTCGGCTGCACGCGCAGCGACGAGGGCGAGGGTCGAGTCGTCACCCGCGTCGAGACGCCCGAGCGCAGCGACTGCCCGACCGAGCCGATCGCCAAGGACCGCGCGCCCGATGTGCGGCCCGAGCATGAAGACCCCAACTTCTGGCTAGCCAAGCTCGGGTCCGAGGTCGCCGACCAAGCGCTGCTCGACGCCGACGCGCTCGCCTTCCTGCGCGAGCGCGTCGCGGCCGTGCCGGGTGGTTGGCGTGATCCGCTGGGCGAGACCGTCAGCGATCCTGCGCTGATCGAGAACGAGCTACGCGAGCGGCTCGAGTGGCTGCGCGGGCGTGTGGCCGCGGGCAAGTATGTCGAGCTCGAAGCCGGCGCGCTCGAGCGAGCGGCCGCACGGATCGAAGCGGCGACCCCCGTCGAAGCGCCCAACCTGCACTTCGTCGCGCGCGAGACCCCGCTGTGGTGCGTGCCCTCGAGCGAGGGTCTGTTCACCACGCCGATCGATCGCGCCTTCGATCGCAACCGCTGCGCCTCGCTGCATCCGGGCGAGTACGTCCGCGCGCTACGTCGCACGCCCGACGGCGAGTGGACGTATGTCGACGCCGGTCACTCGGTCGGTTGGATTCAAGCCCAGCACGACGCGCTCGAGCCTGCGCAGCGCGAGGAGGATGTGCGAGCGCGCCTCGATGCCGCGCGCCTGTACCTCACCGCCGACCACGCCGACCTCCGCCTCGGCAGCAGCTTCCCGCTCGTGCGTCGCGACGAGCACGAATTCACGATCCTGGTCCCCAGCCCCCAGGGCTCGATCGAGCGCACGCTCGCGGCCGACGCCCCGGTCAGCGAGGGCGCGTGGGCGCTGACTCGTCGGCGCCTGTTCGAGCAGGCCTTCGCGCAGCTCGAG